>CAZZNK010000130.1:0-2939 GCA_964655585.1 uncultured Flavobacteriaceae bacterium | reverse complement strand
ACATGTGTCAGGTTTAATTGACGAAATTCGTGAGAATGACGAAGTTGAATTTGAATTACAAGATGGAAGAAAAGGATTAAACGCAGTTAATGTGAGAGTTATATAAATATATACTTAATTAATTTTTTACAAAAGCCGATGAAATTTTCATCGGCTTTTTTGTTGTTTAATTTTTTCTACTCCCGAATAAATAATAAGACTTCCAAAAATTACTCTGAAGATTAAATAATAAAGTTTATTAGATGTTTTTATTGAGAAAAGTATACGGTATATTTCTTTATCATCTATATAGCCACTAATACCTTTAATAATTACGAGTAACCCAATGATTATTATTATATATGGAATATATTTTCTCATTATTTTACAGGTATTTTAATTTCATATAATTTACCACTCTTATTATTTAATTTATTTTCTCTTAACCAAGCGTTGTGTAACTTTAATTCTTTATAGTTTGTTCCGAATTTTTTCGCAAAAGAAGCAATGTCCGTAATAATGGTATCTACTTTAATAGTTCTTGTTTTTGGTAAGGTATATAAATCATCTTCATCAAACTCGAAACCATATTTTTTTGGATTTGATATTACTTCCTTTAAAGCGATAATTCTAAAAACATATCTTTCAGTTTCATCTGGTAGTAGTGCGTCATAGTAATTACTTACTTGTTGCGCTTTTAAACGTTTTGAAATACCGTAGTTCCCTGCATTGTATGCGGCGGCGGCAAGTGTCCAAGAACTAAAACGTTTTTTAGATTTTTTTAAATAATCAGCAGCTACTTTGGTAGATTTTTCTATATGATAACGCTCGTCTACATTTTTATTGATTTCCAATCCATATTCTTTTCCTGTAGATTTCATAAAATGCCACATGCCAGCAGCACCAACAGAAGAAGTTTCGTCTATAAAGCCACTTTCGGCTAACGCCAAAAATTTAAAATCATCTGGTAAACCGTGTTTTTTTAATAAGGGTTCTAATACAGGAAAGTATTTGTTTGCTCTTTTTATTAAAAGTAACCCGTTAGATTGCCAATAGGTGTTAACTAGCAACTCTCTGTCCATACGCTCCTTAATATCAGGAATTTCTGTAGGGACTCTCTCTCCAGCAAAAGATAAATAAGCTGGAATTTTAACGGCTTTAATTTCGTACTTTTCACTTACATTTTTAATAACTTTGATATTAGATGTTCCAATAACATTCATTAATAAAAAGGCAATAGTAATAAAGGCAATTACTGGTAATACATAGGTAATTTTTTTCATATCTTTTTCTTTTGCCTTAAAAATAAGCAATCAAATTTAATCTGTTAAAGTTTCTTCAATTATTTTAGAAATCTTTTTTGCTTTGGTTAAAATAACAACATGTGTTCCTCCTTTTACTTTGATACAATTTTTAATATGCTTGATAGGGAAAACACTGTCTTCTGTTCCGTGTATATGAGTAATGTTTTCTAAAGGTTTTTTTTGTTGCCAATGCAATACGTTATAAATAGCCCATTGTATATAGATTGGGTTTCTAACTGAAAGGTATTTTTTATAAGTTTCAGCTCTTTTTTTTAAGAAATCTGTAAAAAAGAATTTGGTGTACTCTTCTAAGTTTGTAATTATCCTTGTTGGGAAAAGTTTAAAAGCATTTGTTTTTTTTACAAATTTCAAACGTTTAGGGAGTTCTTTATTACTTTTAATACTAGAAATGATGATTATCTTTTTTGTATCAATAAATTTACTCATTTCTTGAACTATAATTCCGCCAAAAGAAACACCCACTAAAACAGAATTTTTATGCTTTACAAATTCACTCATTCTGTGTGCGTAATTGCTGATGCTCTCATTTAAAGCTAGTGGCAATTGCCATTCTAAAAAGTGTAATTCAAATTGATCTTCTGGTAGAGATAAATACTCGTAAATACTAGGGTTTGCCGCTAAACCAGGTACAAAATATATATGTGTTTTTGACATTTCTATTTTTTTTTAGGGAGTTGTAAATAAAATGTTTTATTATCAAAAATTATGCCGTTAGATTATTATTTAGATGCTAATCGTATCATTTAAAAAGTTAAAACGAACGGAACCATCTTCATCAATTTCTGTAAGTGTAATTTTATGTAATGTGTTTATTAATTTAGGATTAAAAGGCGTTTTTACTTTTACATAGTTTTCTGTAAACCCGTAGATATACCCATTTTTGTTTTCGCTTTCAAAAAGTACCGTAAGTGTATTTTTTAATTGAGTTTCATAAAAAGCTCTACGTTTTTTAACAGATAAGCCACGGAGCATTTTACTGCGTTTTGTTCTAACTTTGTTTGGTACAATTCCGTCCATTTTTTCAGCTTCTGTATTTGGTCTTTCAGAGTAAGTAAAAACGTGTAGGTAAGAGATATCTAACTCACTTAAATAGTTGTAAGTTTCTAGAAATAATTCATCCGTTTCTCCTGGAAACCCTATAATTACATCAACACCAATACAAGCATTCGGCATTACTTCTTTTATTTTAAAAACTCTATTACTATAGGTTTCTTGTAAATAGCGACGCTTCATTTTTTTAAGTAAAACATCACTTCCGCTTTGTAGCGGAATATGAAAATGAGGGACAAAAGTTTTTGAATTTGCCACAAAATCAATCGTTTCATTTTTTAATAAATTGGGTTCTATGGATGAAATTCGCAATCGATGAATCCCGTCAACAACATCTAATGCTTTTATCAAATCTAAAAAAGTATGTTCGTGTTTTTTATTACCGAACTCACCTTTTCCGTAATCACCAATATTTACACCAGTCAATACTATTTCTTTAATTCCTTTGGACGCTATTTCTTGTGCATTTTCTAAGACATTCTCTAAAGTATCACTACGAGAAATACCACGAGCTAAGGGAATAGTACAATAAGTACATTTATAATCACAACCATCTTGTACTTTTAAAAAAGCACGAGTTCTATC
>CAZZNK010000129.1:0-3197 GCA_964655585.1 uncultured Flavobacteriaceae bacterium | reverse complement strand
TGAAACTCCGTTATAATAAGATTTTATATAATCTATTCGTAGCAAACGCCATTTGCCAAACCCAACATTATCTAGCCCTACAGAATATTCTGTGTACGGTTTTTTATCTGCAGTAAATAAGGCTTTTGCACCTGTAACAAGATAAAAATTTAGTTTGTTGATAAGTGGAATTTTATTTAATAAAAACCCTTTAAAGTTATGTTCGGTATGGAGTTCTGTGAATTTATCATTGGTACTGAAAGCGTAATAATCTAATAAACCAAATTGATTTTTAGCTCCTATTGATACTGTTTGGTAGGTTTGATTTCCGTTAAAATGTGCATAATCCATAAAAGCGATATTTTTCTTTTTAAGGAATAAACCTCCGCGAACGGCATATTTAAAATTACCAAAACTCCCTAAATTTATAAACTGACGTAAATAAGCCGTAAATAAATCGGAATTTAATTGTGAGTTACTTGCTCCAAAGGTTTTTCTATAGTTTAGGTATAGTGTTGGGTATTTATTGTTGTTAACTGAAAATTTTCTATCAGGATACATCAAATATTTTTGATTGAAAACAATTTTTGCTCCTAAGTTTGCCGTAAAAATTTTATGTTTCGTAAAAGGCGCAGAAAAGTTAGTTTCATCTATCGGATTATTAGAACTGTACAATCTGTCTTTCTCTCTAAAACTATAATTGGTGTTGTTAAACAAAGGTTTTCTATCCGCAAATTCTAACGAAGTATTGAGTCGAATACCATTGCTAATTTCTTTTGAAAAACCAGCTTTTAAAAATGTTTTTTGATAAATTTTTTGATGATTTTCTTTATAAAATAATGAATAAATGGCGTTGTCTAAATTAGAAATAGGATTTCTGTTATTAAACTGTGTGGTCATAATTCCTGCAGAAATATAGAGTCTTGGACGAGAGATATAGTTCCAGTTTTTACTAAAATAAACAGTAGGTCTTATTTTTTTTTCTGCGAAGCTGTAGTTTAGATTTGCTCCTAAATTCCAATATTTCCCTTTGTTGTTTTCTCGTTTAAAATACCTCAATCCAATAGAAGTATTAAACCCTTGAACAGCATTGAATCCTAATTGATCAATCAAGCCATTGTAATTCAAAGACCATTTATCAAAAGAATTTCTAAACCTATAACCAGTTATGGGCGATAGGATTTTAAATCGGTTTCTTTTGGCATCAACAGAATCTAAATATTTTTTAGATTTACGAATAGTTTTAATGCTATCTTTTAGAGAGTAATCTTTCACTTCCTCTTTTGTTAGAGGTACAGGGCGCAATTTGTTCCAATACAAACTGTCTTTTTTAGTAGCATTTTTAGAAAAGGATAGCACTTCATTTGTAAACGTATTTTTATTAAATTTTGGTGTAAAATTATACTCAGAATAAGCGGCAGAAAACACCCCGTTCATTTTAAAACCTAAAAAGTTTACTTTAAAATCTATCGATTGAGAAATGAGTATCCATGCATCAATTTCTTCCGCATAATTATAGGTTTGTTTTAGTCCTAAAACATCTACCACAGGAATGTTTATTTGTGCGCCTGTTACCGTAACATCGGCACCGTAAATTGCCCAATCATCTTCTACAATATAAATATATCCATTAAAAACACGGTCGTTTTTTCGCTTTGGAATAATTTTTATTTTATTGATGAGTTTCCCGTTTTTTTCGTAAAAAGAACCTACCAATTTGTATTTATAATAGCTAAAAGCGGCATTAGAAATAGGCGAAATTAAATCATTACCAAAATCAATATTATTCTGATAAAAATTTAAATTTACATCTTCAGCTCTGTTAAAACTGATGCCATTATCTCTACCACTTACTTTAGAGGCAGTGATTTTTTCTTTAAATAATTTCGGTTTTTTCTGATAGGTAATTTCAGACATGGTCTCAGAGAGGTAAATAATTCCACTTCGAGTAGAATCTAAACCACCACCTAAATCACCTAATTCTTGTCCTAAAATTTTCTTTGGCGCATCCGTTACTTTGTACAAACCTCTAGAATAAAAATTTGCAGTATAATTTGCCCATTTATTCGTGTTTTTATCTTTTGCTGCAATGGTTTTTCTGATGATGTTATTAGCAGGATTTTCTTTGGTAGAAACTACAATTTCATCTAAAGAAATCTGTTCTTCTTGCAATGTAGCATTTAAAACAAACGGAAAGGAAGTGATGTTTACCTTCTTTTTAAGTGTTTTATAACCTAAAAACTGAAAAACAACGGTGTATGCTCCTTTTTTACGGATGTTTAAAATATAATCTCCGTTGTTGTTAGATGTTGTTCCTGTAACGGTGTTGTCTAAATAAATACTTACAAACGAAAGCGGTTCTTGTTTGCTATCGGTTATAGTTCCTTTTACTTGGCTAAAAACAATAGATGAAACTAGTAAACATAAAATAAAAGTAATTCTTTGCATAATTGGTATTGGTTGATACTTACAAACATAAGCTGTTTGTGTTTATAAAAAGCTATAAATTTTGTTAAAGAAGACCTAATGAAGTCTTAAAATAATAAGACGTATTAAAGAAAGAAAAGGTTGCCTAGTGTTTTTTAGAATTAACGAAACGAATTTGTCAGTTTGAATAGAATTCTGATAAAAATTTAGTGTTGAGAACTTTTTTTAAACAACAATATCTTTTGTAAGGGCGTCCATAGAAACTTCTAAAATTTTTGCAATTTGTACGGCTCGTATTAAGCTAATTTTGGTGTGTCCGTTTTCTAAACTACTATAAGCACGTTGGCTTATATGTAATTGTTGCGACATATATAATTGGCTATAGCCTTTTACTTTTCTAAGAGTTCTAATCCTTTCTCTAATTTCTTTCATGCTTTTAAGTTTTTAGTAAGTTTTTATTAATGAAGCTACAAAATTAAATATAAAAAATAACATATACACTCCCCCTTTTGGGGGAGGCGCCTCCCCTTTTTAGGGGATACGCAAAAACGGCTACTTTAGACGTTTTTGCGTAGATAAATTGTCAATTATTATTGCAAACTTTACGAAATCATTGTGTTAGTGGTATGGAGATTATAAAAAACCTCTGCTTGCAAAATGTAAAAGACAGTCCTGAATTTAAGAACTATTGAAAAAATGAAACAAATTTTCCCAAAAGAAATTGTAGAAAGTACGATAGAAGTACATCAATTTAAACACAAAAACAAGAGTAAAATTATTTATGGAATAAT
>CAZZNK010000128.1:0-3391 GCA_964655585.1 uncultured Flavobacteriaceae bacterium | reverse complement strand
AAATAGTTTCTCTTTTTCAGAAGATTTTAAAAACCAATCTATAGATTTTAAGTTGATTGATTATATTCCACAAGCCGAAAAAAAATTAATTAAGGATAAAAACGGAATTGAATATTTATTTTTTGTAGAATCAAGTAGTGGCTCTAGACACGAGCATTACATTAAAAAAGGAACCGTCCAAAACATCCATAATGTATTGGTTGGTTTTGATACAGATGGTATTGCAAATATCAATTTTATTTCTGATGACACATCACTAAAAATCAAATCTAAAGCCAATGGAGACTGGTTTCGAATGGCAGATAAAGAACGAGGAAAAGTAGTAAAAGATACTATCGATACCTTTCATTATTTATCACTATACAATATTGGAGGCTTACAATTTGTAATTCCAAAGCCCGCAGAAAAAGGAGTGATAAAAACAGTTTCTACAGCTAAGAAAGGAAAAAAATTAGATGTGGTTGTTTTCGATATCACAACAAATAACGAAACGAAAAGAATTGAATTATCTGGCGGGCAATATAACTCTAGCGGAAGCAAAGAAATAAGCGTTGGTGGATTAAATTTCAGAATGCTCTATGGCTCTGAAATTTTAGAAACTCCGTTTTCTGTGAAACTTAATGATTTTCAGTTAGAAAAATATCCTGGGTCAGAAAGCGCCATGTCTTATGCCAGTGAAGTTACTGTAATTTCTGATAAAGAAACTTTTGATTATCGCATTTTTATGAATCATATTTTAGACTATAAAGGCTATAAATTCTTTCAATCTAGTTATGATCTTAGTGGAAAAATCGAGAAAACTGAATTGTCTGTAAATCATGATTATTGGGGGAGTTTACTTACTTATATCGGTTATTTTATGTTGTATTTTGGATTGATTGCTATTCTATTTGTAAAAGGAACTCGTTTTTATGATTTAAAAAAGTATCTAAAAAAAATACATCAGAAAAAAGTCACATTATTGTTGTTATTTACTTTTTTATCCATCGGAGTTTCTGTTGCACAACACACTCAAAATCATACAACAACAAAAATCACAAATCAACAAATTGATTCTATTTTACAAGCTAATACTGTTAATCTTTTACATGCAGAAAAATTTAGCAGTCTTATAATTCAAGATGCTGGCGGACGTATGAAACCAGTACATACATTCGCTTCTGAATTGGTAAGAAAAGTAAGTAAAGAAGAGGTTTTTAAAGGCATGAAACCAAGTCAGGTCTTTCTATCTATCATCGAAAATCCGCGTTTTTGGTACGAAGTACCTTTTGTTTTTCTTGAAAAAGGAAACACAAAGATTAGAGAAACTTTAGGTATCGTAAAAGAGACAACACATGCACGTCTATCTGATTTTATCACCCAAAATGGAGATTATAAAATTAGGGAACAAGTAGCAGAAGCTCAGAAAAAAAATGTAAAAAATAAGTTCGAAAAAGACCTTATAAATATCGATAAGCGTGTTGGGTTGCTATACACAGCAATTAGTGGAAGTATTTTTAAAATCTTCCCTATCCCTAATGATGAAAATAATAAATGGGTTTCTCAACCAGAATTAAGCAGAGCAAAATTCGCTGCGCAAGATTCTATTTTTGTAAGAAAGGTTTTACCAATTTACATACAGGTTTTACAAGGCGCAAAACAAACAAAAAACTATACAAAAGCAAATACAATTTTAGACGGGATTAAAAAATTTCAACAGAAATTTGGAGCGAAAGTGTATCCGTCAGAAAATCAAATAAAATTAGAAATTGCTTATAATAAAATATCCATTTTTAAACGATTGGCTAAATATTTTGGGTACGCAAGTTTCTTTTTAATTGTATTTGTACTTGCACAAATTTTTAGTGATAAAAAATGGGTTTCTTTTATTGTAAAAGGCTTGATAGCATTGATTACGCTCTTATTTATTTTTCATACTTTAGGATTGGCATCACGCTGGTATATCAGTGGAAATGCTCCTTGGAGTAATGCCTACGAATCTATTATTTTTGTGGCTTGGGCAACAATGTTTTTTGGATTGATCTTTGGAAGAAAATCTACTCTAACACTTGCTGCAACCACGTTTTTAACAGCAATTATTCTAGCCTTTGCACATCAGAGCTGGCTAGACCCCCAAATTGCAAATTTACAACCTGTACTAAATTCTTGGTGGCTAATGGTACATGTTTCTATAATTACAGCTAGTTATGGTCCATTTTCTTTAGGAATGATTTTAGGAGTTTTCGTGCTATTTCTAATGGCTTTTACTACCGAAAAAAACAAAAATAAATTAGGAGTAGCCATAAAAGAACTTACCACAATCAATGAAATGGCATTGACTATTGGTTTGATTATGCTTACCATTGGTAACTTTTTAGGGGGTATGTGGGCTAATGAAAGTTGGGGGCGTTATTGGGGTTGGGACCCGAAGGAAACTTGGGCATTAATTTCTATTATGGTGTACGCCTTTATATTACACATGCGCTTGGTACCTGGGTTAAGAGGTAGAATTACTTTTAATTTCGCATCGGTATTTGCCTATTTATCAATAATGATGACTTTTTTTGGTGTTAATTTTTACTTATCTGGTCTACATTCTTACGCAAGCGGGGATCAAGTTGTAACTCCCAAAGAGGCCTATTATTACATTGGTTTTCTAATGACACTAACCGCATTTGCGTGGTTTAAATATAAAAAATATTATAAAAAGTAAGGAAGTACTTTTAATAGAAAAATGTACTTTTGTACTTCAATCAAAAAAAAGAAATAAAATATATGTTCCATAAAGTAATCAAATTAATTATAGCAGGTATTCTAACAGTTTGGGCTGTATATGAATTTTTTCAAGGTCATATTATGAATGGAATTTCTATTCTATTTTTAGCAGGTATTTTTGTACTCTTTTATTTTAAAAACGAATTTATCTTATTGGCATTTATGCAGTTAAGAAAGCAAAATTTTGAAGGCACAAAAAAATGGTTAGGATATATTAAAAACCCAAGTACTGCATTGACTAGAAAACAAGAAGGGTATTTTAATTATTTACATGGAATTATATTGAGCCAAACAAACATAACACAGGCAGAAAAATTTCTGAGAAAAGCTGTAAAATTAGGTTTATCTATGGATCATGACTTGGCAATGGCAAAATTACAATTGGCAGGAATAGCGATGACTAAAAGACGTAAACGGGAAGCTACCAATCTAATGGCAGAAGCAAAGAAATTAGACAAACAAGGTATGCTAAAAGATCAAATAAAAATGATGAAACAACAAATGAAAAAAATATAATCTTCTATTTTTCATTTCAAAGCACAAAAAAAACTCCAGAATTTCTGGAGTTTTTTTTGTGCTTTTTGTGTCTCGTCCTAATATAGTGTTACACTAAACATTATTTATTCATGGAATTACC
>CAZZNK010000127.1:0-3422 GCA_964655585.1 uncultured Flavobacteriaceae bacterium | reverse complement strand
AGCTTTTATTTCTGCATCTGCTGGGAGACTTAGCGTAGCACTTGTAGCTGCCCGCCATTTTTTGAACAGTTAAAAGTGTCACCACCATTGGTACTATATTCTATCTCGCTATTCCCTATTTGCGTATATGTTAAATTAGTGCCCGAGAACTGTGTATATAATAACATGCTATCATTAGTATCTGCTTGTTGGGCATTAACGAAACTAAATGACATTAATAAAAATGTCAAAAAAACGATAACTTTTGGTATATTTCTATTCAGAGTAGAAATATCTTTTTTTGGATTTGAAAAGTAATTATTTACCATAATATTTTATTTTAATAACTTCTATTATTTGAGTGCATAAACATCTAAAAAATCACATTATAATACATATAACTTGTAATAGTATGTCATACTAACAACAATACTATACTCATTAAAAAATGAATATTAAAAAAACAACTATCTATTGGAGTGAAGTATATAAAAATAGCTACCCAAAAATAAATTACTCTTTTAATGTTAGACACACTTTTTTTAAGCAAGTCACACTTATTCTTTATTTGTGGGGGAGGTTTTTTGGGGGAAGTTTTACAGGGAAAGGATTTTAATCCTATATATTTTGCAAATATAATATTATAATGTTATTATTATATCATCTATTATAATAATTTTTTATTTTTTTTACAACCCAAAATGTAACTATAAAATAGCGTTTAAAATTACCTTGCCTGTAAAAATAATCTAAGAAGAATTTATTTTTTTCAGAATCAAATAAAGGTTTTACCTTTGTATAAAATAAAAAAGTGCTAGCCACTATTAATGATTTTTAAAGGCTTTGATAGAGCACTTTTTAGAAAAACAATAAAAAACATGTATAAAAAATTACTTATATCCTTTTTCTTTTTTTCAATACTTGTTACTTATGCGCAACAAACCTATTATAACGGAATTGATTTTACCAAATCTGGGATCGCTTTAAAAAACGATTTAGCCACTTTAATTAGCAACACACATACTAAAACTTTATCTTATAGTCAAGCAAGAGAGGCTTTAAAAATTATCGATTTAGAGCCAAATCAAGCTTCAAATGTCTTGTTATTGTATGGGTTTAGTAATAATATGTGTCCTACAAATTCTTCGGATGATAATGACCATAGATTAAGAAGCAAAAGCAATTTTGGTGGGGGTGCAACTTGTGAATGGAACAGAGAACACACCTATCCAAAATCTTTAGGAAACCCCAATTTAAGGACATCAGGTCCTGGTGCAGACGTACACCACCTAAGAGCTTGTGATGTACAAAGAAACGGTAACCGAGGCAGCAAGAAATTTGCTGCGGGATCAGGAAATTCAGGGAATTCTGCTGGTGGTTGGTACCCAGGTAATGAATGGAAAGGTGATGTTGCAAGAATGATGATGTATATGTACCTACGTTATGGTAGCCAATGTTTACCTACTGCTGTTGGTATTGGCAGCAGCTCTTCTACCCCAGATGATATGATTGATTTATTTTTACAATGGAATGTAAATGACCCTGTTTCTGATTATGAAAAATCTCGAAATACTTATTTAGAAGATACTAACAACACCTACGGACAAGGAAATAGAAATCCGTTTATTGACAATCCTTTTTTGGCTACAAAAATTTGGGGCGGTAATGCCGCAGAAGATATTTGGGGAACATTAGCTACAACCGACTCCTTTAAAACATCATTTAAAATATACCCAAACCCTGCTTCTGGAAACACCCTTTATTTTACAGTTGACAAAAATGTTACTATTAAAATCTATAGTATTCTTGGAAAGTTAATTGTTGATAAAACCATCTCAATAAACAATAATAAAATTGATATTTCTAAGATTAACAAAGGGATTTACATTATAAAAATCAGTTCTAATAAGCAGACTACTACAAATAAATTTGTTAGAAAGTAATCTAAAAACTCCTACCTCTTTCATTTTTTTTTGATGTGAATAATTGTATTTTTACCGTTTTAAAACAAACCACAAACACACTAAAAAATGATTCATTTCTTCGGAAGCCAAAACAGTAAAATATTTGCTGTTCAAGCAACAAAAGAATTATCTGCTAAAACTATCTCTAAACTGACATGGCTTTTTGGCAACCAACCAAAAATAAACTCAGTGTCTTTAGATACCTTTTTTATAGGTCCTAGAGCGGCAATGATTACTCCATGGAGTACAAATGCTGTAGAGATTACTCAAAATATGGGTATTTCTGATATCATTAGAATTGAAGAATTTACAGTAGTTTCTGATGATTTTTCTGATTTTGACCCTATGATTTTAGAAAAATATAAAGGACTACATCAAGATAGTTTTACCATTAATATTTCTCCAGACCCTATTTTAGAAATTGAAGATATTGCTGCCTATAATTTAACTGAAGGACTTTCTTTAAGCCCTGATGAAGTTATTTACTTAGAAAATATCTCCGAAAAAATAGGTAGAAAACTAACCGATTCCGAAGTGTTTGGGTTTAGCCAAGTAAACTCAGAACATTGCCGCCATAAAATATTTAACGGAACCTTTATTATTGACGGAGAAGAAAAAGAAACATCATTATTTAAACTTATTAAAGAAACGTCAAAAAAAACACCAAGAGGATTGGTTTCTGCATATAAAGATAATGTAGCATTTATTGAAGGACCTAAAGTAACGCAGTTTGCACCAAAAACAGCCGACAAACCTGATTTTTATCAAGAAACTGAGTTTAACTCAGTAATTTCATTAAAAGCAGAAACACATAATTTTCCTACAACAGTAGAACCTTTTAACGGAGCTGCAACAGGTTCTGGAGGTGAAATTAGAGATAGGTTGGCAGGCGGAAAAGGCTCATTGCCTTTAGCAGGAACAGCAGTTTATATGACTTCTTATTCTCGTTTAGAAGAAAAAAGACCTTGGGAACAAAAATTTGAAGCAAGAGATTGGTTGTATCAAACCCCAATGGATATTTTAATAAAAGCATCAAACGGAGCTTCAGACTTTGGTAATAAATTTGGGCAACCCTTAATTACAGGCTCTGTACTCACTTTTGAGCATCATGAAAACTCATCTTCTAGCACATCAAAAGCTAGAAAATTAGGCTATGATAAAGTGATTATGCAAGCTGGTGGAATTGGGTATGGAAAAGCAGCACAAGCTTTAAAAGACACCCCAAAAACTGGCGATAAAATCGTTTTACTTGGAGGTGATAACTACCGTATCGGTAAGGGTGGCGCAGCAGTTTCATCTGCAGACACAGGTGCTTTTGCTTCAGGAATTGAGCTGAATGCCGTACAACGTTCTAATCCAGAAATGCAAAAACGTGCCGCAAATGCTATCCGTGGAATGGTAGAAAACGAAGAGAATTTTATTGTTTCTATTCATGATCATGGTGCTGGCGGACATTTAAATTGTTTATCAGAATTAGTT
>CAZZNK010000126.1:0-3735 GCA_964655585.1 uncultured Flavobacteriaceae bacterium | reverse complement strand
TCAGCTTTAGAAATAAACAAATACAAATTATTTTTTCATTAATTGTATCTTCATTACTTTTTAGTTTAATGCATTTATATAGTTTTTATTATTTTATTATAGCATTCATAATGGGTGTTTATTTTGGGTATTTAACATTATTGTCAGAGTTTTTTAGAGAGAAAAAAATAAATATTTTTATTTCTGTTTTTTTAACTCATTCACTGATAAATCTTTTTGCTATGATATTAGATTAAAAAAAGTATTTATCTGCAAATAAATTGTAATACCCCATTGTTTCTTTGTCACAAAGAAAAAAGACATGGCAAAAATTACCTTAAAACAACAAACTCTTTGTTGTTTTTATTGCGTTTAAGAAATCTTATTTTTTACTACAGATTGTAAAATAATGTCATTGCAAAAAATTGCGGATACTGAGCGAAGTCGAAGTAAAAAGCAATTTTGTAGCAATCTCTTTATAAAAAAAAGAAAAACCATAGCAAAAACAAAAAATTTACAACCAAAAAATAATTTATTAAATTTAAAAACGTAATTTTATGAAAAATTTACAAAATTTTGGCGTTCAAGAGTTGAGTGCGAAAGAAAAGGAAAACATCAACGGAGGCGACGGTGGTTGGATTTGGGGGCTAGTTATGTTAGCTGCGGGTCTTATTGTAAAAGCTCTTGTTAAAAACGGAAGTAGAGTAAGAGGTTATGTTAATGGGCAAAGAGTGTATTAAAATTTATTTTATGCAAAAAAGAACAAAAGAGGTATTTCTTTTGTTCTTTTTTTTTATATTTTTATCTTGTAAAACCATTTTTGACGGAGTTAATGTCTCTCTAAAAGAAGATATAATACCCCTTTCTTTGTCTTCTGAAAAAAATGATAATTGGGTTATTTTAAATAATATTTCAATAGAAGGAAGGAAAATAAGAGGCTTAATAGATACGGGGTCAAATCTAACTATGATTGACTCTACTTTTTTTAAAGAAATTATTCCAATGAAGTACATCAATTTTTATGATTTTAATAATAATAAGTCTAAAAGAGAGGTAGTGAAAATAAAGAAATTAAAAATTGGAAAAAATATAGTGATTAAAAATATAAACGCAGTAAAAATTAATTTAAAAAAATACAAAGAAAAAGTAAATATTATTATAGGAAACAATATACTTAAAAAGATGGTTTGGTTTATTGATTTTAAAACCTCTGAAGTTCGAGTTGGAAAAACAGTAAAAGACTTTAAATCTATAAATGAGTATAAGAAAATTAAGTTTAATTTTTCAAGTAATTTAATAAAATTAGATGTAAAACATAATCAGTATTACAAGAAAATAATATTTGACACTGGTAGTAAATCACAAATTAATTTACCAATAAGAGATACAATATACTTTAATAAAAGTATGTTACTCAAAACAAACAGTTATAATAATTATTCGGGGAATAAATATAAAATTCTAAAAATAGAATTAAGAGAAATAGATTTAGCTAATAATGTGAAATTTAATGATGTTTTAGCTACGTTTGGCGTAGGGTTTTCTAGAATTTTAGGTGTTGATTTATTACAAGAGAGTAAAATTATTATTGATTATATGAATAATAATTTGTATATTTTTCAATACCAAAATTCTGTTCAAGGAAAATAAAAGGTTATATTTAAGCCTCATCAGTTTATTTAAATTTTTGTAATGATTTCTTTTTCCAGTAAATAAATTGTAGCAGGTCAGGTCATTGCAAAGAAAAGAACAGTAAAAATCACCCTAAAACAACAAACCCTTTGTTTTTTTTTTGTTTTAATGTAATTAAAGTACTATTTTTACATAAATAAAAACAAAACACTCCATAAATATGAACACCGTAGCTACTATATATAATTACGATGCTATTATTTCTCATTTGGCAGAAGATATTAAAAAGAGTAATTATAAAATAAATTACTTTTTAAATTTACTAAATCTTAAACCCAGTTTCTTTTACAAAAAATTAAAAGAAAAAAGGTTTACTAGTACAGAAATGAAACTGATAGCAAAACATTTGTACCCAGAAGAATACCAAGAATATAAAGACGCATTAATTAGTAGGTTTTTAGCAAGATCTAAAGAACAAATAGCACAGGGAGAGGGGTTAGATTTTGAAAGTATTTTAGAAGATAGTAAGCAAAAATATGGCATTGTATAAAGTTTTAATTTCTCCGTTGGCTCATAAAACCTATAAAGCTAATATTAGCTATTTAGAACAACAGTGGACACAAAAAGAAGTGATTCATTTTATCACTAAAGTTTCAGAAATAGTTGCCATAGTAAAAGTATCGCCAACAACTTTTCAAAAATGGCATTACAATGCCAATATTCATAAAATAGAAATTGTAAAACAGATAACTCTTTATTACCAAATTGCAGGTAAAGAAGTCCATTTATTACTATTTTGGAACAATTTACAAGACCCTACCAATCTGTTAAAATTCTTGCAATAATTTTAGTTCCCTGCAAATAAATTGCAGTAAGCCATTGTTTCTTTGTCGCAAAAAAAAAGAAATGGCAAAAATTACCCTAAAACAACACGATATTACAGACTGCGGTGCTACTTGTTTGGCATCTATTGCAGCACATTATAATTTACAACTACCCATTGCACGGATACGCCAATACGCTGGTACAGATAAAAAAGGTACAAATGTATTGGGTTTAATAGAAGCCGCAGAAAAATTAGGCTTCGAGGCCAAAGGTGTACGGGGTGAGCTAGATAGTCTATTTAAAATACCCAAACCAGCTATTGCACATATTATTGTAAAAGAGCAATTGCAACATTATGTGGTTATTTATGAAGTAACCAAGCAATATATAAAAGTAATGGATCCTGGAAACGGGAAAATTCATAAAAAAACGCACAAAGAGTTTTTAAAAGAATGGACAGGGGTTTTAGTGTTGCTTTTACCCAAAGAAGAGTTTACCACAGGCAACGAAAAAGTATCTGTATTAAAACGGTTTTGGTTTTTATTAAAACCACATAAATTTGTACTGCTACAAGCATTTATGGGTGCAATTGTATATACGTTATTAGGGTTTTCTACCTCTATTTATATTCAAAAAATAACCGATTATGTGTTGGTGGGTGGTAATACAAAACTCCTAAATTTATTGAGTATTGTAATGTTAGTTTTACTGGTTATACGAGTGATTATTGGCGTATATAAAGATGTTTTTTTGATAAAAACAGGGCAACAAATAGATGCTCGTTTAATTTTGGGCTATTACAAACATTTACTAAAACTGCCACAGCAATTTTTTGATACCATGCGTGTAGGAGAAATTATTTCTCGTATCAACGATGCTGTGAAAATTAGATTATTTATTAATGATGTATCGTTAACTTTAACCGTAAACGTCTTAATTCTGTTTTTTTCCTTCGGGTTGATGTTTATGTACTATTGGAAATTAGCAGTGATTATGTTGTTGGTGATTCCTTTCTATTTAACTATTTATCTTATTATTAATCGGTTAAATAAGAAAGTAGAACGTAAAATTATGGAACGTTCTGCAGAATTAGAAAGTCAGCTAGTAGAATCTTTAAATGCCATGGGAACTATTAAGCGGTTTGGGTTAGAAAGTTTTGCCAATATCAAAACAGAAACACGTTTTATAAGTTTGTTGCAAACAGGATATACATCTGCATTAAATTCGGTGTTTTCGGCTACTTCTACCAGGGCAAACTCACACTTTTTCAAGTTGTTTTTCACAATAATTAATTGATTA
>CAZZNK010000125.1:0-3867 GCA_964655585.1 uncultured Flavobacteriaceae bacterium | reverse complement strand
ACCTAATGCTAAATGAGAAACCAATAAACTCCCTGTAGATGTTCCTACAAACAAATCATAGTCCTTCCCTTTTTCTTTCATCAAGTATTGTGCAACACCTCCCGCAAATGCCCCTTTACTACCTCCTCCAGAAATTACCAATGCTTTTTTCATTTATTATCAGATGATTTTATGTACTTTTAGAGCTACAAAAATAATACAAAATGAGAAGATTATCCCTTTTAATAGTAGTCGTATTTTTTATATTTTCTTGCAAAAAAGAATATCAACCAAGAAATATAGAAAAAGTAACCATTAAAGAGTTTAAAATGGATAGCACAAGTATTCGTGCAATTCAAGTAATCAGTAAAAACGAAGTCTATTTTGCAGGTTCTCGTGGTGATATTGGGTACACAAAAGATGGAGGAAACTCTTGGACAACAGAATACATACACTACCAAGATAGTATTTTGCCTCATTTTAGAAGTATTGCAAGCAACGGAACCGATATTTTTTCGTTAAGTATCTCAAGTCCTGCGTTATTATATAAAATTTCTGACACTAAAAATAAATTGGTGTATACAGAATCGCATAAAAAAGTATTTTATGATGCAATGCGTTTTTTTGATGATGGAAAGCACGGTATTGCTGTTGGAGACCCAACAGATAATTGTTTGTCTATTATTTTAACTTCAGATGGAGGCAGTTCATGGAAAAAAGTAGCTTGTACAAATTCACCAAAAATTGATGAAGGTGAAGCCTTTTTTGCGGCAAGCAATACCAATATTGCCATTATAAAAAATACTATTTGGATTGCTACGGGTGGTAAAAAAGCACGCATTTTTAAGTCTGTTGATAAAGGAAAAACGTGGAGCGTAACAAACACCCCAATCACACAAGGAAAAGGTGCTCAAGGTATTTATTCTATTGATTTTACGGACGAACTTAACGGAATTGTTATTGGAGGAGATTATGAAAATTTTAAAGAGAACAAAGCTAACAAAGCCATAACAGTAGACGGAGGAAAAACATGGACTTTGGTAGCAGAAAATCAAAACCCAAATTATAAAAGTTGTGTGCAGTATGTACCTAATACAGACGGAAAAGAAATTTTTGCTGTGGGTAAAACAGGAGTTTCTTTTTCTAATGATGGAGGAAAAACATGGAAAGAAGTAAGTAGCGATAGCTACTACGCTATTCAATTTATTGACAAAAATACTGCTTGGTTATCAGGACATCAAAAAATGGGAAAGTTAATTTTAGAATAGCACTATTATGAAACCCTATTTTTTAATTATTCTTTTGCTTTTCATAGTTTCTTGCAACACATCATCAGAATTAGAAAAAATATACAATTGTAAGACTAAGAAATCTAGTAATTTAAAAACAGTTGTAGATGTAAAAAAACAATTTTCTATAAAATTACCTAAACATTGGAATACTAATTTGTATTTTGATACTGGTCAAACATCAATTTATAGTGCAGATACTACAAAAGAACTTACAAAAACCATTCTTTTAGATGTCTCTTTTATATACGCACCTGTTGTATTTGATGATGCTTTTAAAAAGAAAACTTATTTAGCAAATTACACAAATCAATTAAAAGAAACCACCGCCAAAGAGCTAACTATTCTTAAAAAAGCATCGTATATAACGATTGCAAAAGGAACGAAAAAGAATTATCCTTATCAAATTTCAACGATTTTCATCAAACTAAACAATACTAATTTTATACTTGCTAAAACAGAGGTTTACGGAGATTCTTTAGTGAAAGAACGTTTTTGTAAAGCTTTTAAATTAATTGATAAAATTCGATTAAAATAGCACATAAATCCTTAATTTTGAGACTCTAAATTTTATCAAAATGAATACAAAAAACATTACAAATAGATTTGTAAAATACGCAAAAGTTTACACAGAATCAGATCCAAATAACCCCGATTTTCCAAGTACAGAAAGACAATGGGATTTGGCAAAAATCTTAGAAAAAGAGCTTACAGAAATCGGTTTAGAGGATGTTACTTTAGATGATAACTGTTATGTCATGGCAACCTTACCAAGTAATATAGATTATGATGTACCTACAGTTGGTTTTGTTGCGCATATTGATACAAGTCCAGATTTTACAGGAAAAAATGTAAATCCGCAGATTCATGAAAATTATGATGGAAAAGACATCATTTTAAATGAAAAAGAGAATATTATTTTATCTCCAGATTATTTTGATGATTTATTACAATATAAAGGGCAAACCATTATTACTACAGACGGAACTACTCTTTTAGGTGCTGACGATAAAGCAGGTATTACAGAAATTGTTTCGGCAATGGAATATTTAATTGCACATCCAGAAATTAAACACGGAAAAATTAGAATCGGTTTTACGCCTGATGAAGAAGTTGGTAAAGGCGCACATAAATTTGATGTAGAAAAATTTGGTGCAGATTGGGCATATACCATGGATGGAAGTCAGGTTGGTGAATTAGAGTATGAGAATTTCAATGCTGCTGGAGCAAAAGTTACCATCAACGGGAAAATTGTACACCCAGGTTATGCCAAAGGAAAAATGATTAATTCCATGTTAATTGCCAATACTTTTATTGAAGCATTGCCAAAAGACGAAGTTCCAGAAAAAACCGAAGGTTATGAAGGCTTTTTTCATTTACATACGATGCATGGAAAAGTAGAACAAACCGTTTTACAATACATTATTAGAGATCATGATTTAACATTGTTTGAAGAACGCAAAAAACAAGTGCTAAAAATAGCTGATACGATTAATAAAAAACTAGGAAGCAACTTTATTGAAATAGAAATTAAAGATCAGTACTTTAATATGAAAGAAAAAGTAACACCTGTAATGCATATTGTAGATATTGCTGAAGAAGTGATGAAAGATCTAGGAATTACACCTTTAATTAAACCTATTCGTGGCGGAACAGATGGTTCTCAATTATCGTACATGGGCTTACCCTGTCCTAATATTTTTGCTGGTGGACACAATTTTCACGGTCGATATGAATACCTTCCTGTAGAAAGTTTGATAAAAGCAACTAAGGTTGTGGTTGGTATTGCAGAAAAAGTGGCAATAAAGTTTATGTAATATTCTGTTTTTTCATATCATTAAAAAGCCTTTACTGTACAGTAAAGGCTTTTTAATGATATTTTAATACCTAGTTAAAATAGATATTACTTTTTGATTTACAACCTGTGCCTTTTATACAGGTTCTTTTTGTTTTCAATTTAAAAAAAAAGCCTCCAATATAATTGGAAGGCTAGACAATAAAATATTAATGCTTTCTAAAAATAAATCCCCCGATTTTATTTTAAGAAATATCTAAAGTTCAAAATTACATCTTATCTCATATTTAAAATAGGGTATAAATACCTGTTTTATTATAATTCAGAATATTGAACTATAAACTTAACGTCTGTTTTATTTGATTCTGATATAAATCTGTAAGCTTATTTTTCAAAGCTTTTTGTACAAGTAAAATCATCTTGTTATTTTATTTTAGCTAATACTTTGCAATCAGCTAGGGCAAACTCACTCTTTTTATTTTTTCTTTATAGTCAGTAAGTTATGGTTTTACGTTTTAAAGAATTAACTTTTAGAAAACATAACCACTTAATTTAGTGATATGTAAAATATCCTCAGAAAAAGTAGCTAAAAAATTTCAATAAACTTTTAGTTATAAAATAATAAAAGCCTCCGATTAACCGGAGGCTTTTTAATACCTATAAGTACGGTATAAAGATTATATAACAGAGCCCCTAAACTCTCTATAATATATCTACTGCAAATCTAGAATTAATTTCTAGTATAAAAAAGGCAGGGCAAACTCACACTTTTTCAAGTTGTTTTTCACAATAATTAATTGATTA
>CAZZNK010000124.1:0-4078 GCA_964655585.1 uncultured Flavobacteriaceae bacterium | reverse complement strand
TTTTTTAGATGCTTTTGCTAAAACCTCTATATATTTACAAGAAAGCCAGCAAATTATAGATGATAGAATCAAGGTAGTTTCTAATGATGTTTTTATTAAAAAAGACGTTTCATTATTAGAAATGACAACGTTTTTATTAAAAATAGACATTCAAAAAATACAAGCATTATCTAACCCTAAGTCTTATTTATTTCAATTATTAAAAAAATATAACTTTACACAGTGGAATGATATTACCAATTTACTTATCGCACAATCTGGCAAACAAGTATTTTCTAAAACTCACAGATTACTAAAAGATAGAAATTATTTAATTGTATCTAAAAATAACGTAAAAACTATTGACCCCAAAAACACAAAATTATACCAAATTAAAGAATCTGACATAAAAATTACGCATCCAATTCATTTAAAAATAGAGAGAGTTTCTAAAGAAACTGAATTAAATAAACAAACTATTTATATTGATAAAGATTTATTAAAATATCCTTTAATTTTAAGAAAATGGGAAAAAGGAGATTATTTTTACCCAATAGGTATGAAAGGGAAAAAGAAAATAAGCAAGTATTTTAAAGACGAAAAATTATCACTCATAGAAAAAGAAAATAGTTGGCTGCTTTGTAATAATAATCATTCTATTATTTGGGTGGTAGGCTACCGATTAGATAGTCGTTTTTCTTTACAGAAAAAGACAAAAAACATTCTATGTATAAAAAATTAAGAAAAAAAAGAGACAAATCCATTTATATTTTGCTTACATTTTTTTTAATGTAACGTTTTTCCCATCAAAAACACCATAAGTATAATAGTTCATCCAATCACCAAGGTTTATGTAAATACTATTATTTTTTAGATTGATTTCTAAGGGCAAATGACGGTGTCCAAACACAAAAAAATTATAGTGTTTGTTTTCTAATTTACGTTTGCAATATTGTACCAACCACTCATTATCTTCTCCTAAGAAATTTGCATCTTCACTTCCAGAAATCAATTTGTTTTTTACCGACATATATTGCCCTAATTTCATACCAATATCTGGATGCAACCATCTAAACATCCATTGAAATAATGGAAATGTAAATACTTTTTTCATCCATTTATAGCCTTTATCTTTTGGTCCTAATCCATCTCCATGACCTAATAGAAAGGTTTTGTTATTAATAATAAATTCTTGTGGTTTATAAAAAACAGGAATATTAAGTTCTTTTTCAAAATAATCTCTCATCCAAAAATCATGGTTTCCTACAAAGAAATAAACAAGAATTCCGCTGTCTTTTATTTCTGCTAATTTTCCTAAGACACGTACAAATCCTTTGGGTACAACTGTTTTATATTCAAACCAAAAATCAAATAAGTCACCTAAAATAAAAATAGCTTCGGCATCTTCTTTTACTTCGTCTAGCCATGCCACAAATTTTTTTTCTCGTGGTTTACTTGCTTGGGGTGTGGGTGCTCCAAAATGTTGGTCTGAGGCAAAATATATTTTCTTGTTTTTTGAGAGTAGAATATTCATCAACACAAAGGAACGTTTTTAATTACTACTTTCCAACTCCAATACTTTTTGTAACATTTTGTCTTTGGTTTGCATAATTCTGTAAAAACCAACATCACCAAATAAATCATTAGCAATAGATGCTTTTAAGTATTGTTTAATTATTTTTCTAGTCTTTTTTTTCGGTTTTCCTAATGTTATACTTTGTAAATATTTATTTAACACCTTTTCATCAGCATCAAAAGAAGTAATAAAATTGTCTATATCCCATTCTTTGGTCATATTTTTTCTATGAGAGTCTACATAATTAAAAGAAAAGGTATTGATAGAGTTAAAATAAAAATTACTTAAATAAGAAGTGGTATCTATTGCCACAAAAACATCTGGAATAATACCTCCGCCTCCATATACAATTTTTCCTTTTGGGGTTTTATATTGTAAGCTATCTACTTTAGGGATACTATCTTTACTTAACAACTCGCCATTATGTATGCGCTCTTGGTAATCTTTGTAATAGCTTTTGTTCCCTTTATGGTCATACGGTTTTTGAATGGAACGACCTGTAGGTGTGTAATACCGTGCAATGGTTAAACGTACTGCAGAGCCATCGCCTAAATCCATTTCTTCTTGCACCAATCCTTTTCCAAAAGAACGACGACCAATAATGATTCCTTTATCATTATCTTGTAAGGCTCCTGCCACAATTTCTGATGCCGAAGCGGTGTTTTCATCTATTAAAATATAGAGTCCTCCTTTTTCAAAATCACCTTTAGATGTGGCGAATGATTTTTCTATTTTCCCTTTGTTATTTTTGGTAAAAACAATAAGTTTATCGTCTTCTAAAAATTCATCAATAATACTATTAGCAATATCAATAAAACCTCCTCCATTACCACGTAAATCTAGAACCAAATCGGTTATTTTATGGTTTTTTTGTAGCTGATGTAATGCTGTTTTAAACTCTACATACGTATTTCTTGCAAATCTATCTAATTTAATATATCCAATAGAGTCGTTTAGCATATATGCTAAATCTACACTTTTAATATTTACTTTCCCTCGGGTAATGGTTACCTTAAAAAGAGAGTCATTGGTTTTTCTATAAATTTGTAAATTTACGTTGGTATTAGGTTTTCCTTTTAAGAATTTTGGAACATCATTACTCTTTATTTTTTTACCAAAAAGTGTATCTTTATCTGCTATTAAAATTCTATCGCCTGCTTTAATACCTGCTTTAATGCTTGGTCCTCCTTTTATGAGCTGAATAACGGTAATACTGTCTTTTATCATCCTAAACTGTACACCAATTCCTACAAAATTTCCTTGCATACTCTCAGTAACTTGTTGTAATTTTTCTTTCGGAATGTATACAGAATGTGGGTCTAGTTTTCCTAACATTTGTTTGATAGCACCCTCTAACAACTTATCTGTATCTACGGTATCTACATAATCTCTTTGAATGTAATCTATTAGTCTTTTTATCTTTACTTCTTTGGGTGAATTGCCAATAAAAGATAAATTTGTGTTTGTTTTTCTACTAAAAAAAGTTCCAATAAGTACTCCAAAAACTACTGCAATTGAAAGATAAATAGGTAAATTATTTTTATTCATTTGGTAAATACATTAATTCTACACCTGCTTTTTCTAAAAAATTAATTCCTGCAGTATCTCGATATGATTTTGCGTACACCACACGCTTAATTCCTGCTTGATGTATAAGTTTGCTACATTGTGTACAGGGCGATAAAGTAATATATAACGTAGATCCGTTACAGGATTGAGTAGAAGATGCTACTTTTAAAATAGCGTTAGCTTCGGCATGTAAAACTTCCCATTTGGTCAATCCCTCTTCATCTTCGCAACAATTGTCAAAACCAGAGGGCGTACCGTTAAATCCATCAGAAATAATCATTCTATCTTTTACAATTAAAGCCCCTACTTTTTTACGCTCACAATGTGACAGTTTTGCCCATTCGTGTGCCATTTTTAAGTAAGCAGTATCATATTTTAACTGTTTTTTATTCATCGGGTGCTAATGTAAAAAGTTTTGTAGAATTACAACGTTAATAATTTACCAAAATACACGGTTTATCATCATAGGAATCACAAACCCCACAACTATGGATGAGCATACCAACACCCAATCTCTTTTAGAAACTCTAAAAATGTTTTGTAAAATTGTACCCACCAATAATATACTTAACACAATTATAACTTGCGATAGTTCTATGCCCAAAGCAAATTCTAACAATGGAAATAGTTTGTCTTCTTCTTTGCCAATCATCATTTTAAAATAACTAGAAAATCCGAGTCCATGAATCAATCCAAAAAATAATGCAAAAATTAGATTGAGGTTTTCTTTTCCTGCTGATGCCTTTTTAGCTCTAAAAATATTAAAAACAGCAGTAATAAAAATGGTAACAGGAATTAGAAACTCAATAATTTTCATTTTTACATTGATAGCTCCATACGCCGCCAAGGTAAGTGTTAAGGTATGCCCAATGGTAAAAAATGTAATTAACCACAGCACTTTTTTCCATTGATTGAACGAAAAAATAACTGCCAACACAATTAAAAATGAAATAT
>CAZZNK010000123.1:0-4102 GCA_964655585.1 uncultured Flavobacteriaceae bacterium | reverse complement strand
TTTTTTATGCCAATAGTAACGTTATAAATTCTGCAACACAGGCAGGTTTTTCTTGTCCTTTGATTTCTATGATACAATTAAATGTAATTTTAATTCCGTTTGAATAGTTTTCTGCCTTTTTAATAGCACTTACCAAACGTAATTTGCTATTTACGGGAACTGGATTTGGAAAACGAACACTGTTTAATCCGTAATTAAACCCCGTTTTAATACTTTTAATGATAAAAACATCAGCTAATAACATTGACAACATTGAAACTGACATAAAACCGTGTGCTATGGTTTTTTGTATGGGAGATTCTTTTTTGGCGCGTTCTTTATCAATATGAATCCACTGTTTATCTCCAGTAGCATTGGCAAAATCATTGATCATTTGTTGGGTTACGGTAAACCAATTTCCTGTGGGTAATTGCGTAACGTTTGCGCTTTTAAAATCATCAATAGTAGAAAAAATAAGTGGTGTCATCGTTTTACTTTTTAGTAAATAAATCGTCTTTAATTTTTGGTAACTGTAAATGATATTTTACAGCAATCAACCGAATAAGAACTACCACAAAAATGGTTGTAGCAAACTGAATGTTTTCTGCAAGTTCTAAATAATAGGTCAATAAATAAACGCTTCCACCGGCTAAACACGCAGATGCATAAATTTCTTTTTTAAAAATAAGTGGTACTTTATTTGTTAAAATATCTCGAATAACACCGCCCATTACGGCAGAAATCATTCCCATAATAAGAGCAACAAACGGATGTAAACCAAAAAATAGCGCTTTTTGAGTGCCCAATAATGTAAAGACGCCGAGACCAATGGTATCAAACAAAAACATCGTTTTACCTAACGGAGCAATTTTACTTTTAAAAAGAAAAGTGAAAATTACAGCAGCAAAAATTGCCCAAACATAATTCAAATCACCAATCCAATTTATAGGGTGTGAGTTGATTAAAACATCTCGTAGCATACCACCACCAACGGCAGTTGCAAATGCAATGATAAGCACACCAAACAAATCGAATTGTTTTTTAGAAGCCACTAATGCGCCACTAATTGCAAAAGCAAAAGTTCCTAAAATATCTAGTCCGTAAATCAAACTCATTTTAATGGGTCGCTTCGGTAAATTTAATATTCAATTCTTTTTGAAGTTCATAGATTTTTTCTAATTCATAAGGCAAAACAAACGCCATAGAAATCCCTCTTTTTCCTGCTCTGGCTGTTCTACCACTTCTATGTGTGTAGTATTCTAATTGTTCTGGTAATTGATGATGTGCTACAAAACCTAAATTACGCACATCAATTCCGCGTGCAGAAACATCCGTAGAAATTAAATATTGGATGCTCTTATTTTTAAAAGCACGCATTACTTTATCTCGTTCTTTTTGTTGCATATCACCCTCTAAAGCACCTACAGAAAAACCATCTTCTTTTAGTTGATACGCTAAATTTTGTGTACCTGCTTTGGTTCTACAAAAAATAATACCTCTTTCTTCACTTCTTTTTTCAAGAAAATCTACAATAGCATCTGTTTTTTCTTTGATAGTTGTTCTAATATATTGATGACTGATATTGGCATTGACCAAGAAATCTCTGTTGATTTCTACTCTTTTTGCTGATGATGACATGTATGTTTTGATGATTTTCTGAATTTCATCTGGCATTGTTGCCGAAAATAGCCATGTATTTCTTTCTCCCGAGGTATATTTTAAAATACGGTTTAAATCTTGTTTAAAACCCATACTTAACATCTCATCGGCTTCGTCTAAAACTAAAGTGGTAATTTCTTTTAAATTGATCTCTCCTCGCTCAATCAAATCGATTAATCTACCAGGAGTTGCCACAATAATATGCGTGGTTCTTTGTAAATTATGTATCTGACGATCTATTTTTTCTCCACCATATACAGCTTCTATAAATATTTTATCATCGCAATATTTTGTGAATTTAAATAACTGCTTTTTAATTTGTTGTACCAACTCTCTTGTTGGCGATAATATTAACGCCTGTACATGATTGTTCTTAGAATCAATTTTTTGTAAAATAGGCAAGCCAAATGCAGCAGTTTTTCCTGTACCTGTTTGTGCTAAACCTATAAAATCGGTTTTTGACTCTAACAAAATCGGAATCGCTTTTTCCTGAATTTCAGTAGGTGTTTTAATACCTATCTCTTTGATAGATTTAATGTATTCGTTATGAACTCCTAAGTCTTTAAATGTGGACATACCTTATTTATTAAGGATGCAAATTTACGGTTATTTCTACGATGGATTCAATATTTTTAATACACTTTCTGTAATTCTAAGTGGTTTGTAAGTTTTGGCATCTAATAAACACCATGTTGTTTGTGCTTTTGCGAGTAAAATAGTTCCTTTTAAAATTTCTACATGTCTAATTGATTTTAAACCAGTGCTTGCTCCTATCCACGTTTTTAGAGTAACCTCATCACCTAAAACAGCTGATTTTAAGTAATCTATTTCATGACGAATTACTACCCAAATTCCTGTAATTTCTGTTTGATTTTTTACAAGTTTTTTCCAATGTTTACCTGCAATATCTTGAATCCATTGTACATACACTACGTTATTTACATGGTTTAGCTCATCAATCTCTTCTTTGGTAACGGTATGTTGTATTGAGAATGGTATCATTAAAAAATAAGATTTATATTTAAGACAAATTTGTTAGAAATTCCTTTATCGGCAATACTTCCAAAAAAACCAGACCCGTATCGGATATTAAAATCTTTTCTTTTAAGTATTATTTTTCCTGATGCAGTATGCTTTGTAATTTTTAATATAAATGTGTTTGACTTACTGATGTCTTTAATTGTAAAATTACCCGTAATTTGATATTGATTATCAGAAATATAGCTAATTTTTGTTATCAAAAAAGATGAAGTTGGATGCTTTTCTACACCAAAAAAACGGGATGCTTTCAGATGTTTTTCAATTTTTAATTTCGATTTTCCTTTTAAATCGGTAGAACTGATTGCCTTCATATTAATTACAAACTTTCCTCCTGATATTTTATCATCAGTAAAAGATAAAAAACCTGATATTAACTTAATATTCCCTGCGTGCGAACCTCCAATTAGTTTTGTCCCTTTCCAAGTAACAGTACTTTTTTCAACATCTACATTCTTAACTTCTGATTGACAGAAGCTCACCAATGTAAAAAATAATAAAAAAATTGTAGAAAACGATTTCATTAAATAATAGATTCTCCGTTTAAATTGGTCGTTAACACATCGCTCATCAAATTAAAAAATGGACGTAAAGCTCTAAAAGAAGTATCTATCTCTTCTAAAAAATTTGCAGATAATACTTCTTTATCTGTAAAATTTCTTACAGCTACAAATCCTTTTTTTCTGATTAAATCGATGGCATTATGGGTTTTATCAAAACCTCTTGGTGCTGTTTTTAATTCATACTTCTCAAATTCCCCGCCAAAGTATTTTACATAATTTTTTTCTGATAAAATTTCTCTAAACTCAGTATCATCTAATTCAATTTCTTTTCTAATTCTAAGTAAATCTTCTTTGTTGGGATCCCAAAACCCACCAGCTAAAAAACTCTCTCCTGGCCTAATTCGTAAATAATAGCTACCTCTTAGTTGTTTTCCTGTTCTAGAAAAAGAAGCTGCAAAATGTGGTTGGTAAGGTGTTTTATCTTTCGAAAACCGAACATCTCTATAAATTCTGTATAATTTATAACGGTCAATTTCATCGTGTTTTTCTAAATGTTCTCTAATTGCCCCATGAAACGCTTTTGCGTTGTCTTGCGCTTCTTTAAAAACAGGCTTGGTTTCTGTAAACCAATCTCTGTTATTATTTTTCTTTAAATTTTTTAGGTATTGTAAACTTGATTTTTGAAATAGCATCCTTACTTTTTTGATTTCGTAAAACTACAAAAAATGTAATTAATGGTTCTTAATTATATATTTAAAAACAGGTGTTTCTACGTGTTTATAAGTTGTATCGTTTTTTTTATATTTGGCTATATCTTAAAATGATACTTTAGCAATCTTAATCTTATTCTAAATCATAACTATTTTGAAAGCACAACAACAACAACAACAACAACAACAACAACAACAACAACAACAACAACA
>CAZZNK010000122.1:0-4138 GCA_964655585.1 uncultured Flavobacteriaceae bacterium | reverse complement strand
AAAAAACTCCAAGCGAAAACTTGGAGTTTTTTTGTTATTTACTACAGTTTTCGCAATATGTCTTTCGTAAGTATTCATCTTCTAGTAATTGAAATGTAACACCTCCTTTTCCTGATGGATCAAATAACTTACAAAACCTTTCTTTGTTTAAATTTATTGCATTCAGCATAATTGTTCTATAAGCTGATGTCTTTGTTAGGGTAGGATTTATAAGTGTTAAATTTAAATAGTAGTACAATAGATTTTCATCAATTGTAACATCTCTAACTTTTTTATCTAATAGTTTTTGAGCATCACCCGTTTTAGAGTAATAAGTTAAAAACTGGGCAAGACTCAAGTAATCGTAATTAGATAGGTTAAATTTTTTGTAAGAGTTTAGAATGAATTTTACAGACTCGTCTTTTTTGGTATATTCTCTTTTTCTCATATTTTTTTCTGCTTTAATAATATGAAAATTAACCATCATTCTATCTATTAAATCTTGTGAAATAGCATGCTTTTTTAAATTTTTGATACTTGTTTTAAATGTTTTTGGGCTTTCTTTTAAGGCGTTATTTCTCCAAAGAAAGAATTTTATGACCATTAAATTGTACTTAATGTTTTTATTGTTTGGGTCTAGTTTTTCTAATTGATGCAGCTCATTAGTTACAATTAATGCCATCCGAAGATTTAATAAATATTTATAAATACTATTTTTATTTAAAAGAGTACTATATTTTTTTTGCTTGGGAATGGTCATTTTTTTAAAAGCCTCTGGAGAAACTTTATCTTTAATTTTATCAAAAATTGAATTTTGAATAATTTGCGCTTCTTTAATTTTATCAGCTAATACAGATTGATTGAAAAGTGTTATTAATTTTGAAATTGACATTTCTTTATATTTGTCTTTTTTTTGTAATTCTAATATAATAACTGCTTTTCTGTGGTTTTTTAAGTAGGGTTCTAATTGTTTAAGGTAACTACCTGTAAGTTTTTGTTTTACTTGTTTTTTTGATAAATTTTTCAGATTATCAAAGGAGGTATTTCTAATATCATTTAAAAACTCTACCCAATTTTCAGAAGTTGAAATTTCAGTAATAATATTTGGTTTTTGAAAAGATTGTAATGACTTTGCAATACTATTTCCTCGTTGTTTTTGGAGCTCTAAATTTCGTTTTATACTACCTTCTACAGATGCATAGGCTTTAATTTTTATCGTTTTAATATTAAAATTTGTTAAACGAAGTGAATCGTACATTGGTTTAATATCTACAGGTGAATATTCTGCTTTATTCTTTTTAAAGGGGACAGTAAATGTTAAAGTTTTATATCTTGTTTTAAATTTATCTTTATTACTTATTATTTTTTTTGATTTATAAGTTAAAGAATCTAAATAAACTCCCATATCTAAAAGCTCCCAAGGATAAGATTCTAAATTGTAAATATTATAGTATTGACAAAAACTTTTATTATTTAAAAATAGAATATTGAATTCTAAATCGTTATTAATTAGAGCTTTTGGTATTACTCCAACTAAAGTTCTGAAACGCTTATTTTGAGATGGTTTTAAATTTCTACGCAACTGTTTTGCATATATTGGTTTTAATAATAATCCTTTTACCTGTTGCTTTAGTATTGTTTCTTGGTTACATGCGTATCTTGTTTTAGATACAATATCTACAGCTATTCCGTCTCCATTATTTTTAAAAAGTTGAGTAAACCATTTTTTATTATTTATTTCAAAAAATAATTTATCACCTTCTCTTTTAATTCCAAATGTTACTTCTTTGGGTTTTTGTTGAAATGCTTGTATAAAATATTGACATTTTTGATTTCTGTCCGTATTATTTGGAAAGTAGATATTATAATTATTTTGTGCTTTTAAATTATTTAAAGCAAATAATGAGATAATTAGTAGTACAGCAATTTTTTTCATAAGTATTTTTTAAAAAACTAAATATAAATAATAATAAGAAGAAATATAAGAATTTGAATAAGAAAAATATGTTGTAAATGTAGACTATAAATTTTCCTTCAAAACCTTAATCTCATCACGCAGTTGAGCGGCAACAATAAAATCTAAAGCTTTGACAGCAGCTTCCATGTGTTTGCGTTTTTCTCTAATACGTTTTTCTATTTCTGATTTTGGTAAGTATTGTAAATCTTGTTCAGCTGCTTTTTGAATAGCATTGTCATAATGATAAGAACTTACAGCACTTTTAGATAACGTATCATCTATTTTCTTTACAATTTGTGTTGGAGTAATGTTATTGAGTGTATTGTATTCAATTTGTTTTGCACGTCTATAATCTGTTTCATCAATTGTGCGTTGCATACTTTTAGTTGTTTTATCTGCATACATAATGGCAAGTCCATTTACATTTCTTGCCGCTCTACCAATAGTTTGTGTTAGAGAGCGATGCGAACGTAAAAAACCTTCTTTATCTGCATCTAAAATAGCAACGAGAGAAACTTCGGGTAAATCTAAACCTTCACGCAACAGATTTACGCCAATTAAAACATCAAACAAACCTTTGCGTAAATCTTGCATAATTTCTACACGCTCTAAGGTGTCTACATCAGAATGAATATATCTACACCGAATGGAAACTCTACTTAAATATTTTGTCAATTCTTCTGCCATTCTTTTAGTCAGTGTGGTAACCAAAGTGCGTTCATCTTTTTCTACTCTAATATGTATTTCTTCAATCAAATCATCTATCTGATTCAGACTTGGACGGATTTCTATTTGCGGATCTAGTAAGCCTGTGGGACGAATAACTTGTTCTACAAAAACTCCTTCTGTTTTTTGCAATTCGTAATCAGCAGGAGTAGCACTTACATAAATAACTTGATTTTGAATTTCTTCAAATTCTTCAAATTTTAAAGGGCGATTGTCCATTGCTGCGGGTAACCGAAAACCATATTCTACCAAGTTTTCTTTTCTGCTTCTATCGCCACCATACATTGCGTGCGTTTGCGGAATGGTAACATGGCTTTCATCAATAACCATTAAATAATCATCAGGAAAATAATCTAACAAACAAAAGGGTCTTGTACCAGGTTCTCTGCCGTCTAAATACCTCGAATAATTTTCAATTCCAGAACAATACCCTAATTCTCGTATCATTTCTAGATCAAACTCTGTTCGTTCTAATAATCTTTTTGCCTCTAAATGTTTACCGATTTCCTTGTAATAATTTACCTGTTTTACCATATCATCTTGAATTAGATGAATAGCGTTTTGCAATACATCAGGAGAGGTTACAAACAAGTTTGCAGGATAAATAGTTAGTTGTTCAAAAGTTTCAATAATCTGATTTGTTTCTAATACAAAACTTTCTATTTCTTCAATTTCATCTCCAAAAAAGTGCACACGATACCCGTTATCTCCATACGATGGATAAATAGTAACAACATCTCCTTTTACTTTAAACGAGCCACTTTTAATCTCAACTTCTGTTCTAGAATACAAGCTTGTAACTAACTGATGCAAAAATTTAGTACGAGATATTTGTTGATCTTTTTCAATTTTAATTACATTTTTTTTGAACTCCACAGGATTTCCGATTCCGTATAAACAAGAAACCGATGCAACCACCAATACATCTCTACGACCTGATAATAGGGAAGAAGTAGTACTTAAGCGTAAGCGTTCTATATCTTCATTAATCGATAAATCTTTTTCAATATACGTTCCTGTTACGGGTAAATAAGCTTCTGGTTGGTAATAATCGTAATAGGATACAAAGTATTCTACCGCATTTTCTGGAAAAAACTGTTTGAACTCTGAATATAATTGTGCTGCTAATGTTTTGTTGTGTGCTAAAACTAGGGTTGGTCTGTTGGTTTTTTCTACAACATTGGCAACAGTAAATGTTTTTCCTGAACCTGTTACTCCTAAAAGAGTTTGGTATTTTTCTTCGGATAAAATCCCTTTAGAAAGCTGTTTGATAGCTTCTGGTTGATCTCCAGTTGGTAAAAATTCTGAGTGTAATTTAAAATCCATAGAGTTACAAAAATACGGATTGTTTTTTAGAAAAGGGTGTAAATTAAAAATGGAGTAATTTCAAATTACTCCATTTTTATATAAAATATAAGGTTACTTCCTCAACAATGAGAAATTTCCTTTACGTTCTCTAGTTTTTCCGTTTTTATC
>CAZZNK010000121.1:0-4313 GCA_964655585.1 uncultured Flavobacteriaceae bacterium | reverse complement strand
TTTTGAAAATGTTTAAGGCAATCCACCAAGAGAGTATCAATCATCAAGAGAAAATAATAAATAATTAATTTTTGGGTATTCCCTTACGGGTCGGGCTTTACATTATATCTTTTGCTCGTGCCTCACAAAAGGATGCCATTTCAATCCCTAATACAAAAAGGCCTCATAAGTTTTTAAAACCGATGAGGTCTTATTAGTAAAAACCAAGAATTTGTCACATCTTTGTAATCAATGACAGGAATCGTATATAAATCTACTGGGAGTTGGTATTGGGTAAAGTCTAAAGATACTTTATATAAATGCCGAATTAAAGGAAAATTCCGAATTAAAGGAATAAAAAGTACCAATCCGATTGCGGTTGGTGATAAAGTAGGTTTTGATTTAGAAGCTAAGAATAGTGAAGAAACAGGTGTTATTGCTAAGATTTACGAAAGAGATAATTTTATCGTTCGTAAATCGGTAAATCTATCGAAACAAACGCATATTATTGCTTCGAATATAGATTTGGTTTTTTTATTAATTACCATTGATAATCCTCCAACATTTACCACATTTATCGATCGTTTTTTAATCACTACAGAAGCCTATTCTATTAAAACAATTCTTATTTTTAATAAGATTGATAGTTATCAAATAGCGCAGCGAGCTGAAGTGATGATGTTGAAGGATATTTACGAAAAAATAGGGTATCAATGTATCGAAGTGTCATCAACAGAAAATAAAAATGTAGATGTGGTTAAAGAATTAATGACAGGTAAAACAAGCATGTTTATTGGGCATTCTGGAGTTGGGAAATCTACCTTAGTCAATGCTATTGAGCCCTCGTTAGATTTAAAAACAAAAGAAATTTCAGTGCAATACAAGCAAGGAAAACACACCACAACATTTGCAGAAATGTTCGATTTAAGTTTTGATGCTCGTATTATTGATACTCCAGGAATTAAAGGTTTTGGAGTTGTAGATATGGAAAAGGAAGAAATTGGCGATTATTTTCCTGAGTTTTTTGCGTTAAAACAAAATTGTAAATTCAATAATTGCATTCACATCAATGAGCCACAATGTGCGGTAAAAGATGCTTTAGAAAACGAGGAAATATCTTGGTCTCGTTACAAAAGTTATCAGCAGATATTATCTGGAGAAGAAGAACATTATAGAACCGATATTTGGGAGTGATGCAGTTCCTTTTCCATATCTACAACTCGAGAACCTAATTTATGAAAGCAGTATTACAAAGAGTAAACGAAGCAAGTGTAACTATCGGTAATGAGAAAGTTGCATCCATAAAAAATGGGATGCTAGTTTTACTTGGTATTGTTGATGATGATACGCAAGAAGATATTGATTGGTTGAGTAAAAAAGTAACAAATTTGCGTATTTTTAATGATGAAAATGATGTGATGAATAAATCGCTAATTGATATTGATGGAGAAATGATTGTAGTAAGTCAGTTTACATTGCAAGCGTCAACCAAAAAAGGAAACAGACCAAGTTATCTAAAAGCAGCAAAACCAGATATTGCCATTCCGTTGTATGAGAAGTTTATCGAACAAATAGAACAATATTTGGAAAAAAAAGTGCAAACAGGTCAGTTTGGTGCAGATATGAAAGTGGCACTGATAAATGATGGTCCGGTAACTATTATTATAGATAGTAAGCAGAAAGTTTAACATTTTATTAAGTTATTCTGTAGCTACATTTGTTGTAACTATAAAATAACCTAAAAATAAATCAACAATGAAAAAATTAGTATTAGCAGCTGTTATTATTGCAACAGCATTTACTTCTTGTAAGGAAAGTAAAAAAGATAAAGTAGAAGTTAAAGAAGAAGTTAAGGTAGAGAAAGTACAAAAACTTGTTAATAATGTAGATGTATCAAGTTCTGTATTAAATTGGAAAGGTAAAAAGCCAACAGGAGAGCATTATGGAGTAGTTTCTTTAAAATCTGGTTCTTTAGTTGTAGAGAACGGAGTGTTAAAATCTGGTGAGTTTCTAATTGATATGACTTCAATTAAAGTTACTGATATGCCAGAAGATAATGAATACAATGGGAAGTTGGTAAAACATTTAAGTGGTGCAGACTTTTTTGATGTAGCCGTTTACTCAACTGCAAAATTTGTAGTTACTAAAGCAGAAAATTTAGAAGGTAAATTGGCTGTTACAGGTAATTTGACAATTAAAGATGTTACTAAAAGTATTACGATTCCTGCAACAATTTCTAATGTAGATGGTGTTGATGTGTTTAAAAGTGATGTTTTTAAAGTTGATAGAGCAGATTTTGGAATTAAATACAAATCAAAAAAATTCTTTGATAATTTAAAGGATAAATTTATTGATGATTTAATGGAATTATCTTTTGAAGTGAAGACAAAAAAGTAGATTTTTTCTTTTAAAATAATAATTTAAAATCCTAATGCATAATATGTTTTAGGATTTTTGTATTTTGCAGAGGAAAAATAATTGCATGAAAAAAAATAATACCCTACAAATTCTTTTCTTTTTTTTGATTTCGTCTTCTGTTTTCTCTCAAGAAATAGGATTATCTTCTTTTTTAATACCGAAAGAATTAAAAGAAAATGCCAATGCGGTGATTCGGAGTAGTTCTACTGAAATTATAATAGAAGCGGTTGATAAAATGGTAGTACGGCAAAAAAGAATTGTTACTGTTTTAAATAAACTAGGAAAATCTGATGTAGGTGCCTATGCGAGTTATAATAATGATACAAAAATCAAGAAAATATCTGCAATAGTTTATGATGCATTAGGTAATAAAATTAAAAAATATTCTAAAAGTAAATTTACAGATACTAGTGCTGTAGATGGAGGAACTTTATATTCTGATTCTCGGATAAAATACTTAGAGTATACGCCAACATCTTATCCATATACTGTGGTTTTTGAAACCGAATATCAAACATCATCTACAGCATTTGTTATTCCCTGGTTTCCTATTGAAGATTATTTTGTTTCTATTGAAAAGAGCAACTATAAATTGATTAATAAGATAAAGATTAAGTATCAAACACAAGAAAAGAATTTTGATGGATATGCTATTGTTAATACTTCTACAGATTGGGAATTGAATTATTCTTTAAAGAACCAAAAAGCAGTAAAATATGAAAGAAATACGATTAGCTCTACGGAGTTTTTGCCAATCTTAAAAGTTGCTTTAAGTGAGTTTGCAGTAAAAGGAATTAAAGGAACAGCAATTGATTGGACTGAATTAGGGAAATGGGAGTACAATGTTTTGTATAAAGATGAAGATGATATTTCAGAATCAACAAGGTCTCAAGTCTTAGAATTAGTTAAAGATGCAAAAACTCAAAAAGAGAAAGCTAAAATAGTATATCAATTTGTACAAAATAGGACACGTTATATAAATGTAAGTATCGGTATTGGAGGTTTGCGCCCTATTAAATCTAAAGAAGTAGATAAAGTAGGGTATGGAGATTGTAAAGGGTTAACTAATTATACTAGAGCTTTATTGAAAGTTGTTGGAGTGGAGTCTTACTTTACAGAACTTTATGCTGGAAAAAGCAAAAAGAATATGGATTATGATTTTCCTGCTATTCATGGAAATCATGTTATTTTAAATATCCCAAATAATGGAAATGATATTTGGTTAGAATGTACAAATCAAACAATGCCATTTGGGTTTTTAGGGAGTTTTACAGATGATAGAGATGTGTTGGTTATAACACCAAATGGTGCAATAAAAAAGCGAACACCAAAATATATTAATGATGATAATCTACAAATATTAATTGCTGAGATACAATTAGATGTGAAAGGAAATATAACGGCGTCTATAGAAAGAATTTCTAAAGGAATACAATATAATAATAAATTTTATAAAGAAGACTTATCAAAAGAAGAACTAAAAAAACGCTACGTTTCCGCTGATTGGGGATATATAAATAATTTAAAAATCGAAAAAATTTCTTTAGTAAACAATAAAGACACTATTATTTTTACTGAAAAATTGAATGTCAAAATAGGTTCTTACGCATCCATTAATCAAGAAAATTATTTATTTAAAGTAAACATATTTAATAGAAACAGGTATATTCCTAAACGTTATAGAAAAAGAAAGCATCCTTTAAAAATAGCTAGAGGCTATACAGATATAGACACTTTTATAATCTCTTTCCCTAAAGGATTTGTTGTAGAGAGTTTACCCCCAGAAAAAAATATGAATACCAAATTTGGAGATTATAAAGTTACCTTAAAAAAAATAGATGAGTCAACTATAAAATACAGTAGTCAGGGCAAACTCATACTTTTATTTTTAACACCTTTAGCAAATACTGATTATC
>CAZZNK010000120.1:0-4795 GCA_964655585.1 uncultured Flavobacteriaceae bacterium | reverse complement strand
TGTGGACTTATTTGTTGAGGCAGATAAAGTTTTAAAAGAGAAAAAGAAACCATTTCCATCGCTTACTTGGGAAATATTGTAAATGTGTGGGAAAAGTTTGATACAGCAAATGTTTTTATTGATTTAGGCTCAGACCAAACTTCGTTACACAATCCATGGGCAGGAGGTTATTATCCTGTTGATATTTCTTTTGATGATGCTAATGATATGATGGCAGAGCATCCGAAGAAATTCAAAAAAGAAGTACAAAGAAGTTTGCGAAGACATACAGAAACGATTAATAAACATACAGAAAAGGGAACCTATTTCTTTGATTACGGAAATGCTTTTTTACTCGAAGCAAGTAGGGCAGGAGCCGATATAATGGCAGAAAATGGTATTGATTTTAAATACAATTCATATGTACAAGACATTATGGGGCCGATGTGTTTTGATTACGGTTTCGGACCTTTTAGATGGGTGTGTACTTCAGGTAAACCAGAAGATTTAGCTAAAACAGATGCAATTGCATTGAAAGTTTTAAAGAAGCTGAAAAAGAAATCGCCAGCAGAAATTCAGCAACAAATGTCAGATAATATTCAATGGATAGAAGGAGCACAAGAAAATAAATTGGTTGTCGGTTCTCAAGCAAGAATTTTATATGCCGATGCTGTGGGGCGGATAAAAATTGCCAAAGCATTTAATAAGGCGATTAAAAAGGGGAAAATAGGAATGGTAGTTTTAGGACGTGATCATCATGATGTTTCTGGTACAGATTCTCCGTACAGAGAAACTTCTAATATTTACGATGGCTCTCAGTTTACGGCAGATATGGCGATACAAAATGTAATAGGCGATAGCTTTAGAGGAGCAACATGGGTTTCTATACATAATGGCGGTGGTGTTGGCTGGGGCGAAGTGATAAATGGTGGATTTGGTATGGTTCTTGATGGTAGTAAAGCAGCATCAAAACGCTTACAATCAATGCTTTTCTGGGATGTAAATAACGGAATTGCACGAAGAAGTTGGGCAAGAAACAAGGGGGCTGTTTTTACAGCAAACAGAGCTGTAAAAGCAACGAGAAAATTACAGATAACGCTTCCTAACTTGGTAGATGATGCTTTATTAGAAAACATCTAAAACCTATTTATTATGAAATTATTAAAACTTTTCTCTCTTTTTTTAATTGTAACATTAGTATCTTGTAGTACTGTAAAAGTAACTGCTGATTACGATGCGAAAACCGATTTTACCCAATATAAAACCTTCGCTTTTTATAAAACAGGAATTGACAAAGCACGTATTTCTGATTTAGATAAACGTAGAATAATGCACGCTATAGAAACCGAATTAGTAGCCAAAGGATTTAAAAAATCTGTAAACCCAGATGTTTTGGTAAGCTTATTTACAAAGTCTCGTAAACGTGTTGATGTAAATAGCCATAGAAATTATTACCATTCTTATGGTGGATATTATTATCCTTATTATTATGGTTCAAATCCAATATCAGTTTCTAAATATACAGAAGGAACTCTGTTTATAGATTTGATTGATAAAACGAAGAAGCAACTTATTTGGCAAGGAATTGGTACTGGATATTTAAGTACAAAAAATGTTACTAAAAAAGAAGCACGAATTAAAGTGATTGTTGGCGAAATTATGTCTAAATATCCGATAGCAAGCGAAAAAAAATAATACTAAAAGCATTCTGAAAGGGATGCTTTTTTAGATTTAAAATGATATTTTTGTATTGTGTATTCATTCAAACAATTAACTCCAGAAGATTTTTATATCAATAAAGATGGTTACAGAGTCTTTACAGAAAAATATCATTTAAAAAGAGGATATTGCTGTAGAAATGGTTGTAAACATTGTCCGTTTGGGTACGATAAAAAAACAGATTCGTTTAAAAAATAAAATTATGTTAAAAAGAATTATAGTATTAGTAGTTGTACTTCAGTTTGTTGGATGTGCTGAATTGCAAAAAGTGGTGAATCAATTAGGAGGAGTTCCTTTAACACAAGAACAAATTGGTAACGGATTAAAACAAGCGTTAGATAACGGAATTAAACATCAAGTTTCTAAATTAACCGCTACAAATGGTTTTTATAAAAACGAATTGGTAAAAATTTTACTACCAAAAGAGTTACAAGTTGTAGATAGAACTTTACGGAAAATTGGTTTAGGCTCAATTGCTGATGAAGGTATTAAAGCAATTAATAGAACCGCAGAAGATGCTGTAAAAACAGCGACACCTATTTTTATTAATGCTGTAAAAGGAATGACATTTACAGATGCAAAAGATATTTTATTAGGTGGTCAAACGGCTGCAACTTCTTATTTAAAAGGAAAAACAACAAGTGCGTTATATGGTAAGTTTAACCCTGTAATTAAAAATTCGTTTGCAAAAGTTGGTGCAGATAAAATTTGGAGAGATTTAATTACCAAGTATAATGCTATTCCGTTTATAAAAAAGGTAAATCCTGATTTGACAGATTATGTAACTACACAGGCTTTAAAAGGTGTTTTTACAATGATTGAAATTGAAGAAAAAGGGATTAGAGAGAAAGTAGGTTTAAGAACTTCTCCTCTTTTAAAAAGTGTTTTTGCATTGCAGGATAAAAAATAGTGGGTTACAACTGATTATTTGCCACTTTTTCAAAAAATGATTTTCGGTAGGTATTTCCTATCGGAAGTTCATTGCTACCAATCCAAACCGAATCGTTATCTATTTTGTCTATTTGTTTGATGGCAATAATGTATGATCGATGAGTTTGTATAAAGTTAGATTTCGGTAAATTTTCAAATACATTTTTTAATGTGCTATAGGTAATGATTCGTTGGTCTTTGGTGTAAATAGAAACATAATTTTTTAAGCCTTCTACATATAAAATGTCATCTAAAAAGACTTTGGCAAATTTGTTTTTTCCATCAGTTTTAAAAAAAATAAATCCGTCTTTTTTAGAAATGGTGGTTACAATGGCTTCTTTTTCTTGAATTTTTAAGACAGCTGCATAAAAGCGTTCAAAAGCAATGGGTTTTAGTAGATAATCTATTGCAGACACATCGTAACTTTCTAAGGCAAATTGTGGATATGCCGTAGTAAATATAATTTTTGTGCTTTTATCAATAATTTTTGACAATTGAATCCCTGTAATTTCAGGCATTTGGATGTCTAAAAAAACCAAGTCTATTTTCTGATTGTTAATGTATTGTAAACCTTCTAACGGATTGGTAAAAGTACCTGCCAAATCTAAAAAAGAAACTTTGGCTACATATTTTTCTAACAACCTAATTGCTGGCGGCTCATCATCAATAATAATACATTTTAGTGGTATGTTCATCCTTTTTTGCGTCATTGCGAATGTAATGAAGCAATCTCATTATTTAATAGCAGATTACTTCGTCCTTTGTCCTCGTAATGACTTTTTTTTATTTAGTTACTAAAGGCATTTTTAAATATGCTTTAAAAATGTCGTTTTCTTTGCTGTTACTTAATTGAAATTTATCTTTAAACAATACGGTTAATCGGTTTTTAATATTTTGTGTTCCGATACCTTTGTCTTCATATTTTTCTGATACATTGATCTTGTTTTGGGTGCTTACTTCCAAAGTATCCTCTGTAATGGTAATCGTAATTTTTGCAGGATTATTTTTATGGTTAATAATACCGTGTTTCGATACATTTTCTACAAAATGAATCAAAATTAACGAAGGTATTTGTTGATGTGTTACATTGCCATCAATCGTTAATTCTACAAAATAATTGTCTTCATATCGTTTTTTGTAAAAGTACAAATAGTCTTGTATAAAATCGATTTCTTTTTGCAAAGGCATATAGTTTTGTGTGGCTTCGTAAGTTACATAACGTAATAATTGCGATAATTTTAAAATATCTTTGGCTGTTTCTGGTTTTTCATCATACAATTCAGAGTAAAAACTATTCAATGTATTGAATAAAAAATGTGGACTTATTTGCGATTTTAACGCCATCATTTTTGCTTCTTGATGCTGTAAACTTAATTCTAATATTTTGTCTTTATTTTCTATATATCTAAATAATAAATACACCACACTACTGTACAAACTAAAACGAAACGTGTAATAAAAAGAATCAAAAAGATAACCGCTTAAAAAATCAGTAGCTTCTAAATTATAATTATGCAGTCCAGTAAAATGAAAGAAAATAATTTCTTCTAAGACATACCTTGTTCCTACAAAAATTAAAATCATCAACAAAAAAGAAAAGAAATAATGTATAAATTTCTTCTTTGCCAAAAAACGAGGGGTACAAACCAAATAATTTAGTGTATAAATGCCATACATACAAAATAACGAAGTAAATTGTAGTATAAAATAAGGGTACTTGTAACGGTATTCTGAGTTAGCACCTTGTATGATTTCTTTCCATAATAAATCACTTACAATTAATGTAATAACAATAAGGATGTTGTATTTTAATTCTTTGTTGATTTTCATAAGGATGTTTATTTGATACCACAAAAGTACCACTCAAATATAGATGAAATTATAAAATAGGATAAACCCTCTCTTTTTTTATACAAACATAGGTTTTTGTACAACCAACTATTTTTTACATACAATTTCGAGATTTTGTGTAATAAATGACCAGATTGGTGTAATAAAAAATAATGACCTTAACTTCTGTTATAGTTTTGTAGAGAATTTAAAACACACTCAAGATGAAAAAAATGAATATTCAAATAATCGTAACGATGCTTACCTTACTTATATTAGTTAGTTGTAAAACATTTGACGAAAAATTCAACATTGATGAAAAAATTAAAACAAACTA
>CAZZNK010000119.1:0-4895 GCA_964655585.1 uncultured Flavobacteriaceae bacterium | reverse complement strand
GGTAATTCCATGAATAAATAATGTTTAGTGTAACACTATATTAGGACGAGACAAAATTATAAAAAAAACCGAAACTTTTTAAAGTTTCGGTTTTTTTTTATATTATTTTTTTAATAACTCTTAGTTTGTGGGTATGCTTTTGGGTATCGTAGTTGTAGATTCCGCTGTGATCAAGAGAGTCAATACGAACCTTTCCGTAAGCATGTATTATTTGGTAATCTTTTAAGATAATGCCAGCATGAATTATTTCACCCTCGTCATTATCAAAAAAAGCCAAATCTCCTGGTTCACTTTCTTCAATAAAACTTAATACTTCGCCTTGTGTTGCTTGCTGATTTGCTTCTCGTAATAAGCTATGTCCACATAATTTATAGACCATTTGTGTAAATCCGGCAGCATCAATTCCAAACGGAGTTTTTCCTCCTGATAAAAATGGAGTATTTAAAAATAACAATGCTTTTTTAATAAGTTGTTCTTTTACTAGTTTTCCTGAATACACTTTTCCATCATATAAAAAACGATTGTCATTAAACCTCAAACTATTTTTATCAAAAAAAGGTAAAGAAGTTCCGATAGGAACGGTAATTAGTTGATTGTTTTTAGTATTCACTATAAAATCAATCAATTCAGCAGTGTATTGTTTTTTTTCTATGGATAATTGATTGAAAACGGTTGCTGTAATTTCTTCGTATTGTTTGTTGTCAATATAGCCTTCATAGCCATCAAAATGTAAAGAAATTTTACTCCAATTTTTTTCTTTTTCTAGTACGGTAAAATGTTCGCCAAAGAGTCCTTGACTAATCATTTCTGAGGTGTCAGTTGGCTCTAAACGTAAAGGGACAATACTTAAATTGCAAATACCGTAACGCATTTCTGGTTATAAATGTTTAATTATAATTTTTATCTTAGGTTCAGAAAATTACATTCTTTCAATTACCATTGCACTTGCACCTCCACCGCCATTACAAATTCCGGCAGCACCAATTTTGGCATTGTTTTGTTTTAAAATAGATGTTAAAGCGATAATAATTCTTGCTCCAGAAACTCCTAAAGGATGCCCTAAAGAAACAGCACCACCATTTACATTTACTTTATCATCAGAAATATTTAAAATCTTCATATTTGCTAATCCTACAACAGCAAAGGCTTCATTTAACTCAAAATAATCAACATCATTTAAAGTTAAATTTGCTTTTGCTAAAGCTTTTGGTAATGCTTTGGCAGGAGCTGTTGTAAACCATTTTGGTTCATGAGCAGCATCTGCGTATCCTCTAATTTTAGCAAGAGGTTGTAAATTTAATTCTTTGGCTTTATCAGCAGACATTAAAACCAAGGCTGCACCACCATCATTAATTGTCGATGCGTTTGCAGCTGTAACTGTTCCGTCTTTCGTAAAAGCAGCTCGTAAAGCAGTAATTTTTTCTATTTTTACATTTTTATACTCTTCATCTTCAGAAAAAATAACAGGTTCTCCGCGTCTTTGAGGAATTTCTACAGGTACAATTTCATCATTATATTTTCCTTCGCTCCACGCTTTTGAAGAACGATTGTAAGATTCAATAGCAAAAGCATCTTGATCTTCTCTAGAGAAATTATATGCAACAGCACATTCGTCTGCGCAAACCCCCATAGCAACTTGCTCATAAGCATCAACCAAACCATCTTTCTGCAAACCATCTTCCATTTTTATAGGTCCAAATTTGCTACCTTTTCTTGCGTGTTGATAATGTGGAATCAAACTCATATTCTCCATTCCACCAGCAATTACAACAGATGCATCACCCAATGCAATACTTTGTGCCGCTAACATAATGGCTTTCATACCAGAAGAACAAACTTTATTTACCGTTGTACAAGGAACTGTATTTGGTATGCCAGCAAAAATAGCTGCTTGTCTTGCTGGTGCTTGTCCTAAGCCTGCAGAAACAACATTTCCCATAAAAACTTCTTCTACTAAATTTGGGTTTAAGTTTATTTTCTCTAGAGCGCCTTTAATAGCAACTGCTCCTAATTTTGGTGCTGGTATAGATGATAAACTTCCTAAAAAGCTTCCAATAGGTGTTCTAGCTACTGATACAATTACAACTTCGTTCATTTTTCTGTTTTTTATTGATGTATTTAAGAGATACAAAAATAACGAATTTATCTCAATTTTAATTTATTACGAGATTGAATTTTTAAGCCTCATTTTTTTAAGTTAAGTTTGTAGTTGTAAGAAGAAATGTATGAGCGATATCGTTAATAAGTTATATAAAAATAATGCAATCATTTACAAGGTGCTACTCTTTTTAGTAGCTACAGTAGCGATTGTGTATTTTTTCCCAAAGGAAGGGCAGTTTAAATATGATTTTACCAAAGGAAAACATTGGCAATATAAAACCTTGTACGCGCCATTTGATTTTGCAATCCAAAAAACAGACATAGAAATTTCTGGTGAGAAGAAAGAAATTGAAGGTAATTCTAAATTATATTTTAAATATGATGCAACGGTTGTAAATGAGGTAAAAGAAAATTTTAAACAAAAAATAAGAATTCTAGAAGCAAATGATTCATTATCTGTAGAGGAGTTAAAAAGTTTAAAACATACGGGAAATTTAGTGATTGATGCCGTTTATAAAACGGGTTTTTTAGAATCTTCAAACACTACTCATGTAGATAATGTTTATGAAATTATTGCATTGAGAAATGTTAATAAAGTAGCCAATATTTCTTACGGCTCTTTGTTGTCTTCAAAAAAAGTCTATCGATTAATTTCTAAAAACATAGGAAACCCACCTTATACATTTGGACAAAATGAACTATTGGTAATATTGTCAGAATTATTAAAGCCCAATGTTTCTTTTGATGCTGTTTTTACTCAAAAAATTTTAGAAGAAGCGATGGGTGAAATTTCCTACACCAAAGGAAAAGTTTCAAGTGGAGATTTGATTATCTTAAAAGGAGATATTGTTGAAGGAGAAAATTTTGCCATTTTAAATTCTCTTAAAAAAGAATCAGAATCAAAAGTTTGGACAGAATCTAATTATAATTGGATTGTTTTTGGGTATAGTATTTTAGTTTCCTTAGCATTGTTAATGCTACTCCTTTTTTTATGGAAAAACAGACCAGAGATTTTTGAAAACAATACCAAGCTTACTTTTGTTTTTTTCAATGTATTTTTAATGATATTGATTCAAATACTAGTTATTAAATACAATGTAGATTATTTGTATGCAGTACCATTAAGTATTTTGCCAATTGTTTTAAAAGCTTTTTTTGATGCACGTTTAGGTTTGTTTGTACATGTTTTAACAGTATTGCTTTTAGGGTTTATTGTGCCAAATAGCTTTGAGTTTATTTATTTACATATTATTGCAGGTATTGTAACTATTTTAACGGTTTCTGAGCTGTATAAAAGAGCTAATTTGTTTATTTCTATCGGTCAGATTACTATTATTTATATGATTACCTATTTGGCATTTTCAATAATCAAAGAAGGAAATGCATCACAAATAAAATGGGAATATCTCGGTATGTTTGCGGCAAATGGAGTGTTATCATTTTTATCGGTGTTTTTTATATACATATATGAAAAAATGTTTGGTTTAGTTTCTGATGTTACATTGTTAGAATTATCTAATACCAACACAAAAGTGTTGCGAGAACTGAATGAAAAAGCACCAGGTACATTTCAGCACTCAATGCAGGTTGCAAATTTAGCAGAAGCTGCTGCCAATGAAATTGGTGCAAACTCAATGTTGGTAAGAACAGGCGCCTTGTACCATGATATTGGTAAAATGCTAAACCCAATGTATTTTATAGAAAACCAATCAACAGGAGTAAACCCGCATAACGATTTATCGCCAAGAGATAGTGCTAAAATTATTACAGACCATGTAATAAAAGGAGTAGAATTAGCTAAAAAATACCGTTTACCAGACAGAATTATCGATTTTATTAGAACACATCACGGAACAAGTTTGGTGTATTATTTTTACATGAAGGAAAAAGAACTAAATCCAGATGTAGAAGTTGATCGAAAAAAGTTTCAATACCAAGGTCCCATTCCTTTTTCAAAAGAAACAGCAATTTTAATGATGTGTGATGCGGCAGAAGCTGCCTCAAAAAGTTTAAAAAAACCGACAGCACAATCTATTGATGAGTTGATAAATAAGATTGTAGAGAAGCAAAAGGCAGATAATCAGTTTATTAATTCTGACATTACATTTCGAGAAATCGAAAAAATTAAAAAGGTAATTAAGAAGAAATTAATGAATATTTATCACCTTCGAGTAGAATATCCAGAATAGTGTTTTTTTTGTTGTAAAAATGTTGCAAATTACTTTTTCTAATAGTACATTTGCACTCGCATTTTGACAGATACTTTTGTATTGTTAAAATTAGGAGAGGTGCCAGAGTGGTAATGGAGCAGATTGCTAATCTGTCGACGGGTAACTGTCGCCAGGGTTCGAGTCCCTGTCTCTCCGCAAAACTCGGGGTGTAGCGTAGCCCGGTTATCGCGCCTCGTTTGGGACGAGGAGGTCGCAGGTTCGAATCCTGCCACCCCGACACTGTTTTCGTAGAAACATAAAAACTACGGGCTCGTAGCTCAGCTGGATAGAGCACCTCCCTTCTAAGGAGGCGGTCACAGGTTCGAATCCTGTCGGGCTCACATAAACCTTACTAGAAATAGTAAGGTTTTTTGATTTTTAGAGGTTTGGTAATGACTCTAGATGTATTTGCTGAGGTTTTGAGTTTTTTCTTAAAATTGAGAAAAGTATTTATTTTCTAAAAAAAAGGCACACATTTCGGTACACCTTTTTACGTTAAGTTTTCTTCAAAAAAAAGTCCTACGGAGTACGCAGGACTAAAGATTTTCATCTACGGCATATAGCCTTATTGTGATAAGATTAAAG
>CAZZNK010000118.1:0-5049 GCA_964655585.1 uncultured Flavobacteriaceae bacterium | reverse complement strand
CATCAAGTAGATAACGGAGCGCAAATTATCGACATCAATATGGATGATGGTTTGATTGACGGAAAACAAGCCATGGTTCGGTTTTTAAATCTCATTGCTGCAGAACCAGATATTTGCCGTGTACCGATTATGATTGACAGTTCTAAATGGGAAATCATTGAGGCTGGCTTGCAAGTAGTACAAGGTAAAAGTATCGTAAATTCGATTTCTTTAAAAGAAGGAGAAGAAAAATTTATAAGAGAAGCAACTCTAATAAAACGTTATGGAGCTGCCGTAATTGTAATGGCTTTTGATGAAGTTGGGCAAGCAGATAATTACCAACGAAGAATAGAAATAGCTGAACGATCTTACCGAGTTTTGGTAGACAAAGTAGGTTTTGCATCCGAAGATATTATTTTTGATTTAAATATTTTTCCTGTAGCAACAGGAATGGAAGAGCATCGTAAAAATGCAATCGATTTTATTGAAGCTACACGTTGGGTAAGAGAGAATTTACCAAACGTAAGTGTAAGTGGAGGTGTGAGTAATGTATCCTTTTCGTTTAGAGGGAACAATACGGTTCGTGAGGCGATGCATTCAGTTTTTTTATATTATGCCATTCAAGCAGGAATGAATATTGGTATTGTAAATCCATCTATGTTAGAGGTTTATGATAATATTCCGAAAGACTTATTAGCCCATATTGAAGATGTAATTCTTGATAGAAGAGCTGATGCTACTGAGCGTTTACTAGATTTTGCTGAAACCGTAAAAGGTGTTAAAAAAGAAGATGATAAAACCGCTTTAGAATGGCGAAATTTATCCGTTCAAGAGCGAATTACACATGCTTTAGTAAAAGGAATTGATGCTTTTATTGTAGAAGATGCGGAAGCTGCAAGACTAGAAGCCGCTAAACCATTAGAAGTTATAGAAGTGTATTTGATGAACGGAATGAATGTGGTGGGAGATTTATTTGGCGCAGGAAAAATGTTTTTACCGCAAGTTGTAAAATCGGCTCGTGTAATGAAAAAAGCTGTTGCGTATTTAAATCCGTTTATAGAAGCCGATAAATCTTCAGAACAACGTGCTTTAGGGCGTATTTTAATGGCTACTGTAAAAGGAGATGTGCATGATATTGGTAAAAATATTGTAAGTGTCGTTTTAGGGTGTAATAATTACGAAATTGTTGATTTAGGCGTCATGGTTCCGCCAGAAAAAATAATATCCGAAGCAAAAAAACAAAACGTAGATGTAATAGGTTTAAGCGGATTGATAACGCCATCTTTAGATGAAATGGTGTATTTGGCAAAAGAAATGGAACGGCAAGATTTTGAAGTTCCGTTACTAATTGGTGGAGCAACGACTTCTAAAGCACATACTGCTGTTAAAATTGATACGCAATATAAAAATGCAGTAGTACATGTAAACGATGCTTCAAGGGCTGTAACCGTAGTAGGAACTTTGCTAAACCCAAAGGTTAAAAATGAATATGTTGCCAAATTAAAAAAAGAATACGAAGAGTTTCGGGATAAGTTTTTAAAACGAGGAAAAGCAAAAAATTATATTTCTATTGAAGAAGCTCGCAAACGTAAATTTAAAATAGATTGGGAAACTAGCAGTTTGATAAAACCGAAAGAAATGGGAACTCAAACCTTAGAACAATTAAGTTTAAAAGAACTAGTACCGTTTATAGATTGGAGTCCGTTTTTTAGAAGTTGGGATTTACATGGTAAATATCCAGCAATTTTAACGGATGAAGTGGTGGGCGAACAAGCAACAAGTTTATTTGAAGATGCTAAGATAATGCTAAAAGAAATTATTGATAAGCAATTATTAAAGCCTAAAGGAGTTTTTGGTTTGTTTGAAGCCAATACGATACATAATGATGATATTTCTATCACTAAAAAAGGAAAAGAAGTTGCTGTTTTTAGAACCTTACGTCAGCAGTTAAAAAAACGTGAAGGAAAACCAAGTTTTGCTTTGTCAGATTTTATTGCGCCAAAAGAAAGTGGCAAACAAGATTATATGGGCGCATTTTGTACCGCTATTTTTGGAGCAGATGAATTGGCAAATTCATACAAAGAAAAAGAAGATGATTATAATGCAATTATGGCTCAAGCTTTAGCTGATAGATTTGCAGAAGCCTTTGCAGAATATTTACACAAACAAGTTCGTGTAAAACATTGGGGGTATGGAAATAAAGAAACACTGTCTAATGAAGATTTAATTAAAGAAAATTATAAAGGAATTCGTCCTGCACCTGGGTATCCAGCGTGTCCAGATCATTTAGAAAAGGAAACCATTTGGGATTTGTTAGGTGTTGAAGAAAAAATAGGAGTAACCTTAACCGAAAGTTTGGCAATGTGGCCAGCAGCAGCCGTTTCAGGTTACTATTTTGCAAATTCAGCAGCTAAGTATTTTGGTTTGGGAAAAATGAAAGATGACCAAATACGAGATTATGCAGAGCGTAAAGGGATTGAATTGAAAAAAGCACGAAAGTGGTTGCATCCAAATATTGCAGAGTAATACAAAGTAACAATAGCATTAAAAGTATCAACAGAAATGAAAGTAACAGAACATATCAAAAAAGCAAACGGAAAAACATTGTTTTCGTTTGAAGTAATTCCTCCAAAAAAAGGGAATAATATTCAGGATTTATATAATAATATCAATCCGTTAATGGAGTTTAACCCTCCATTTATAGATGTTACTACTTCTAGAGAAGAATATATATATCTAGAAAAAGAAGGATTGTTAGATCGTAAAATTACAAGAATGCGTCCAGGAACGGTTGGTATTTGTGCTGCAATTAAGCATAAGTATAATGTAGATACAGTTCCGCATGTTTTGTGTGGAGGTTTTACCAAAGAAGAAACGGAGTACTTATTAGTTGATTGTCATTATTTAGGAATTGAAAATGTGATGGCTTTACGAGGAGATGCAATGAGTCATCAGCGTTATTTTGAAGCAAGTAAAGGAGGACACAAATATGCTACCGAATTGGTAGGTCAAATACAAAATTTAAACAAAGGGAAATATTTACACGATGTTATTGAAACCAATCATAAAGCAGATTTTTGTATTGGTGTTGCTGGGTATCCAGAGAAACATATAGAAGCTCCCTCGTTAAAAACTGATTTAAAACGCTTAAAAGAAAAAGTAGATGCTGGTGCTGATTATGTAGTAACGCAAATGTTTTTTGACAATCAAAAATATTTTGATTTTGTAAAAGCAGCAAGAGAAATAGGTGTTACAGTACCTATTATTCCAGGAATTAAACCTTTAGCAGTACAGAAGCATTTACAAGTTTTACCACAAGTTTTTAAAATAGATTTACCCGAAGAGTTACTTATTGAAGTAGATAAGAGTAGTACTAATAAAGAAATTAGACAAATAGGTGTTGAATGGGCAATACAACAATCAAAAGAATTATTACAAGCAGGTGTACCGGTATTGCATTATTACTCCATGGGTAAATCATCTAATATTAAAGCAATAGCAAAAGAAATTTTTTAATAAATTGTAAGAAAATAGAAACAATTGATACTAAGATAAAAAAAAGTAATTTTGATAAAAGGTCAATCGTAAAATATTTGATTACTTTTGTAATGTAAAATTAGAATTAACAAATTAAAAAATATAGATATGGCATTAGAAATTACAGATGCAAACTTTGAAGAAATGGTGTTAAAATCTGACAAACCAGTATTGGTAGATTTTTGGGCAGCTTGGTGTGGTCCTTGTAGAATGGTAGGTCCTATTGTAGAAGAAATTGCAAAAGAATATGATGGTAAAGCTGTTGTAGGAAAAGTAGATGTAGATGCAAATCAAGAATTTGCAGCGAAATATGGTGTACGAAATATTCCTACAGTTTTAGTATTTAAAAACGGAGAAGTTGTTGATAAGCAAGTAGGTGTTGCACCTAAAAATGTTTATACAGCTAAGATTGATGCTGCTTTGTAAAAAATATTTTAATTTATAAATGATAAAAGGTTTGGCATTTGCTAAACCTTTTTTTATTTTCGAAAAGTTATATGAAACTATCTCAAACACATAATTCAGAAATTAAAAATCTCGATTTACTTGCTAAAGAAGTAGTTGAAGGTTTTATTACAGGAATGCATAAAAGCCCATTCCATGGGTTTTCTGTTGAGTTTTCTGAGCATAAACTGTATAATAACGGAGAGAGTACACGTCATATCGATTGGAAACTATTTGCTAAAACAGAAAAATTGTACATCAAAAAGTACGAAGAAGAAACCAATTTACGATGCCATATTATTATTGATAATTCTGCATCGATGCATTACCCAAAAATAGAAAAACAATCGATAGATAGTTTAAATAAAATAGGCTTTTCTGCCGTGGCAGCAGCTTCTTTAATGGAAATCTTAAAGCGTCAACGAGATGCTGTTGGGCTAAGTATTTATTCTGATACATATGAGTATTATGCGCCAGAAAAAGGAAGTGATCGTCATAGAAATATGCTATTGTATCAATTAGAAAAATTACTAATTAACACTTCAAAAAAAGGTACAGAAACATATCAGTATTTACATGAAATTGCTGATAAAATTCATAGACGTTCGTTGATTTTTGTGTTTACAGATATGTTTCAAACATCAACAGATAAAAAAGAATTATTCGAAGCGCTACGTCATTTAAAGTATAATAAACACGAAGTAGTTTTGTTTCATATATTTGATGGTAAAACAGAATTTAATTTCGATTTTGATGCATCACCCAAAAAATTTGTAGATGTAGAAACTGGTGAAGAAATTAATTTATACGCACAAAACATGAAAGAAAAATATACTGAACTGGTTTCGGAGTATTTTAAAGAGCTAAAAACAAAATGCTTACAGTATAAAATTGATTATGTTTCAGTTGATATACATAGAGGTTTTGATAAGGTTTTAGCTGCTTATTTAGTGAGTAGAAAAACTTTTGTATGATTTTTTTAATTTTCTTTTGCAAATGTCAAAAACTGACTTATATTTGCACTCGCTAAAAGCAACGGTCTGGTAGTTCAGTTGGTTAGAATACCTGCCTGTCACGCAGGGGGTCGCG
>CAZZNK010000117.1:0-5323 GCA_964655585.1 uncultured Flavobacteriaceae bacterium | reverse complement strand
CCTTTAACTAAAATACTTACCCCTGGTAAACTGTCTGAATCTTCAGATACAGTACCAGAAATAGTCTTTGTTTGTGCAAAAGTAAATTGCACTACCAACGCTAGAAATAGCGTTAAAATTCCTTTAAACTTTGTTTTCATTATTTAATTATTTGAATTAATTACGCCAAAAGTCTTAAATAAAAGTTAAAGAACCAAGTAAAACTTTAATAAAGGTGCAATAAAATTGATTTTTCTATAAAGAATGGCATAAATTGTTGATTAATTCTTCCTGTTTTTAAAAATAAGATTGAATTTTTATCAAAATTTTGGACTTATTAAAACGAAACGCTTCTGATGAAGTTTTTCCCAAAACATACCCTAAGTTTATTTGAGAATTACTTACTCTAAATAAATATCCTAACCCAAGTCCTGTAAGGGTATTTTGCTTTGAATTGATGGTTTTTATTTTTCCAAAATCTGTAATTGTATAAAAGTAAGAATCGAGTGATGTTGAGTATCTGTATTCTAGATTTAAAAAACTGTACTGAGAAGTAAAGATACTTTCTTCGCTAAATCCTCTTATGCTATTTGTTCCGCCAATTCGATAGATTTCATTTTTTAAAAAATCAGCAGAGTGTAGGTAGCCAGTTTGGTTTCTGATATAAATGCTATTCCTGTAATTTAAACGCCAAAGAATAGCCGTTTCAAAATCAATTTTAAATTGAGGTATTTTTTTGTTATTTGTGATGCGGTTTCCAAAAGAGGGATTTATTTTTAAATAAAAAGAATCATTAAAATTATTCTTGTTTGGAATTCGATATGAGAATTGCAATCCTAAAAAAGAATTATTAAAATCTTTGACATTGCTATTTTCCTTGTTTTGTAATAAGTTTTTTGAACCCTCAGATTCATATGTCAATGATATGTGTGATTTCGGATTTAAATTGTAAGAAATCCCGCTATGAAAGTTTGTGTTTAAAAAAGTAGAATCGTGTTTGTAAAGACTAAAAGAAATAGTAGGTGTAAAGGCGGAGTTAAAAATATATGGAATTTCTGTAGAAATTGTAAACTGTTGTTTTTCTTCACCATTACTTTTCCAAAACAATTCGAAGTTTTCACCAGAGTGTAAAATGTTATTCAGTTTCAAGTCAATATGTCCGTTTAATAAAGCGCCTTTTTTGTTTTTTTTAGAAGTAAAACTAACCAGTCCATCAAAAGTGTTTCTTTTTTCTTTTTTTAGGTATATATATAACGAGGTAGAATCTTTGCTAAATAATATTTCGGGCGGCTTTATTTCTGATACAAAATGAAGGAGTTTTATGGATGAAGATATTTCTATTAATTTTTGTTGATTGAAAACCGTATTTTTTCTAATATTTAAATAATGTTTGATAAAAGATTTTGGAAATTTATCATATCCTCTTACAATCACTTTATTGATGATTCTTTTTTTTGATTGATACATGTCGAGCTCTGCAAAAAGTATATTTCCTTTTAAATGAATCTTTTTTAGCGATACTTTAGAAAAAGAAGCTCCTTTTTTTTCTAGTTGATTAGAAATGAGTTTTAGCAAAAAAGAAATATCTTGAATGTCACAATAAAGATGCTTGTTCTGAATCTTGAATTTCTGGTTCTGAATTTCGAATCCGTAAGGAAGAGTAATTACTGCTTTTCCAATTTTTATCCCTAGAGAAAAATAAGCAGTATAAGTACTGTCTTTTTTAGAAACACTATCAATACTATTTGTAAAATACCCAAGCTGTTTTAACTGATTTGAAACAGTATCTATCTCTCTAAGAAGTGGTTTTTTTAATGAGTGCTTTTTCAGAAAATGAACCTTAGATAAAACGGTCTTTTCAAGACTGTCTTTCGATGTGATTTTTAAAGTTAAATTTTGACTTAAAATTCCATCAGAAAAAACGATAAAAAAAAGGAGATATATATAAGGTGTAAGTTTTTGTATCAAAAAAAAAGAATTAAGTGTCAAAAATAAAACAAAAATTAGAATATGTGTGATGTAAATAAATCTTCTAAAAAATAACTACCTGATATTTGATAAATTAGAATATAGTTGTACATTTGCAAACTCTTAAAAAGAGACAATTAATAGAATAAATGTAATTTATTAACAAATTAGTATGCCAACGATACAACAATTAGTACGTAAAGGAAGAACCAAAACAACTAAGAAGAGTAAATCGGCTGCTTTAAACGGAAGTCCTCAAAGAAGAGGGGTATGTACAAGAGTTTATACAACTACGCCAAAAAAACCAAATTCTGCAATGCGTAAAGTTGCAAGGGTAAGGTTAACAAATGGTAATGAGGTAAACGCTTATATCCCAGGAGAAGGACATAATCTGCAAGAGCACTCGATAGTATTAGTTAGAGGAGGAAGGGTAAAAGATTTGCCAGGAGTAAAGTACCACATAGTTCGTGGAGCTTTAGATACAGCGGGAGTTGAGGGAAGAACTCAGCGAAGATCAAAGTATGGTGCAAAACGCCCAAAGAAGTAATTATTATTAACTTTTTTAATGTAAAGACATGAGAAAAAGAAAGGCGAAAAAAAGGATTCTTTTGCCAGATCCAAAATTTAATGATCAGTTAGTTACACGTTTTGTGAACAACTTGATGTTAGACGGTAAGAAATCTGTAGCTTTTAAAGTGTTTTATGATGCAATGGATATCGTAGAACAAAAAAAAGAAGACGAAGAGAAAACATCTTTAGAGATTTGGAAAGACGCATTGTCTAATGTAATGCCACAAGTAGAGGTTCGTTCTCGACGTATTGGTGGAGCAACATTCCAAATTCCAAGACAAATTAGGCCAGACCGTAAAGTGTCTATGGCTATTAAGTGGATGATTTTATATACGCGTAAGCGTAATGAAAAAACCATGGCACAACGTTTGTCTTCAGAAATTTTAGCAGCAGCTAAAGAAGAAGGAGCAGCGGTTAAAAAACGTGTAGATACTCACAAAATGGCTGAAGCAAACAAGGCATTTTCACATTTTAGATTTTAACAATGAGTAGAGATTTAAAATACACAAGAAATATTGGTATTGCTGCACATATAGATGCAGGAAAAACTACGACTACAGAAAGAGTATTGTTTTATACAGGGGTTTCACATAAGATAGGTGAAGTTCATGATGGAGCAGCTACGATGGATTGGATGGAACAAGAGCAAGAAAGAGGTATCACAATTACTTCTGCAGCGACAACTTGTACATGGCAGTTTCCAACAGAAAATGGAGAGCCAACATCAGAAGCAAAAGGATATCATTTTAATATTATTGATACTCCAGGTCACGTTGATTTTACAGTAGAGGTAAACCGATCATTAAGAGTACTTGATGGATTGGTTTTCTTATTTAGTGCAGTAGATGGTGTTGAACCACAATCTGAAACTAACTGGAGATTAGCAGACAATTATAAAGTGCCAAGAATTGGGTTTGTAAACAAAATGGACAGACAAGGTTCTGACTTTTTAATGGTAAACAAACAAGTAAAAGAGATGTTAGGTTCTAATGCAGTACCTATCGTTTTACCAATTGGTGAAGAAGGAAATTTTAAAGGAATTGTAGATTTAGTAAAAAATAGAGCTATTGTTTGGCATGAAGAAAACAATGGAGCTACTTTTGATGTAATTGATATTCCTGAAGAGTTAAAAGATGAAGCAAAAGAATATAGAGCTTTATTGATAGAAGAAGTAGCAAGTTACGACGAAAACTTATTAGAAAAATTCATGGAAGATGAAGATTCTATTACAGAAGAAGAAGTACACGCTGCATTAAGAGCTGCTGTTATGGATATGGCAATCATACCAATGATTTGTGGTTCTGCATTCAAAAATAAAGGAGTTCAGTTTTTATTAGACGCAGTTTGTAGATATTTACCTTCTCCGTTAGATAAAGAAGCAATTATAGGTACAGATCCTGATACTGGCGAAGAAATTTCTCGTAAACCAGATGCAAAAGAGCCTTTTGCGGCTTTGGCATTTAAAATCGCTACCGACCCTTTTGTTGGTCGTTTAGCATTTTTTAGAGCATATTCAGGTCGTTTAGATGCAGGTTCTTATGTGTTAAATAACCGTTCTGGTAAAAAAGAACGTATTTCTCGTATCTATCAAATGCACGCGAACAAGCAAAACGCTATCGATTATATTGAAGCTGGAGATATTGGCGCTGCTGTAGGTTTTAAATCAATCAAAACAGGAGATACTTTATCTGATGTAAAGCATCCAATCGTTTTAGAATCGATGGATTTTCCAGATCCAGTAATTGGTATCGCAATTGAGCCAAAAACAAAAGCAGACGTAGATAAATTAGGAATGTCTTTAGCAAAACTAGCAGAAGAAGATCCTACATTTACAGTGCGTACGGATGAAGCATCAGGACAGACTATTATTTCTGGAATGGGAGAGCTTCACTTAGATATTATTGTGGATAGATTAAGACGTGAATTCAAAGTTGAAGTAAACGAAGGTCAGCCACAAGTAGAATATAAAGAAGCGATTACAGCTATCGCAGAACACAGAGAGGTTTATAAGAAACAATCTGGTGGGCGTGGTAAATTTGCAGACATTGTATTTACAATGGAACCTGCGGATGAAGGTGTTTCAGGATTGGTATTCGAATCTAAAATTAAAGGAGGTAACGTGCCAAAAGAATTTGTTCCTTCTATTGAGAAAGGATTTAAAATGGCAATGAGCAACGGTCCTTTAGCAGGTTATGAAATGGACTCTTTAAAGATTACTTTAAGAGATGGTTCATTCCATGCGGTAGATTCAGATCAATTATCATTTGAAATTGCTGCAAAATTAGGTTATAAAGCTGCTGCTAAAGCTGCCAAAGCCAAAATAATGGAGCCAATTATGAAGTTAGAGGTATTAACCCCTGAAGAAAACATGGGTGATATTGTTGGAGATTTAAACAGAAGAAGGGGTCAAGTATCAGATATGGGTGACCGTGCTGGTTCTAAAGTAGTAAAAGCTACAGTGCCTTTATCAGAAATGTTTGGTTATGTAACAGCGTTAAGAACAATGTCTTCTGGTAGAGCAACTTCTACAATGGAATTTTCTCATTATGCAGAAACTCCAAATAATATTGCAGAAGAAGTAATTGCAGCAGCAAGAGGATAATTTACTAAATAGATAAAAGATGAGTCAAAAAATTAGAATAAAATTAAAGTCTTACGATTACAATTTAGTAGATAAATCTGCTGAGAAAATCGTAAAAACGGTAAAAAGTACAGGAGCAGTTGTAAACGGTCCAATACCATTACCAACAAATAAAAAGATTTTTACAGTATTACGTTCACCACACGTAAATAAAAAATCTAGAGA
>CAZZNK010000116.1:0-5419 GCA_964655585.1 uncultured Flavobacteriaceae bacterium | reverse complement strand
TTAAAAAGTTGGTATTGTAAGCAGATTGATAACGGGTTTAATTCCCTTTTAAATCTAATTTTTCTAATTCTTTATCTAACTCCAGCAAAGAGTTTTTACGAATCATCTGTGTGTTTATTTTTAACGTTGTCTTATCTGTTATTAAAATATAATCTCCAGCAAATTTTTTAATTCGTTTGATATCAGACAACTTTACTCTTTTTCCAAAGGGCTGATTCACAGAAATTGTTCCGTTTGTAATTGTTAAATATTGATTTGTTTTTTCATAAAAATACGTTGTTAAATATAACAGTGAAATGACTAAGAATGAATAGTCAGTCCAAGAAGGTTTTTCTTTAAAAAATATCCCTAAAATGCTAATTATCAACCATAATGTTCCAAAAATTAAAGCATGATTTAGCCGTTTCTTTTTATATTGTATTTTCATATTTTGTATCAGATTTATTATTGCAATTGTAGGTCACAATACCAAAATTCTGTATTCCATTTTTCTTTTCCATCTTTTCCTTTATGACTTCTTAAAACTTTCTCTCCTAATTTAAAATGGATGGGAGCATCAAATATTGGACCGTCATAAACAAAAGTATGGAACTCTCCGTTTTCACCACAGGGGTCAACTCCTTTAGGCAAATCATTAAGAAATGATTCGTTTATAACTCTACCGACAAATGATTTATCTAATACCTTTGCGTCTATAGATACGGTAATTGCCTTAAAACCTAAGGACATAAATTCTTTTATAATTTCTTTTGTATTCTGTTTCCAAATTGGAAAAACTCCTTTTATTCCAACAAGAGCAAGTTTTTCTTCTCTATATTTTCGTAAATCATTAAGAAAAATGTCTCCAAAAATAGAATGGGTATATCCTTGCTCTTTTAGAAATTCTGTTTTCTTAAACATTAACTTGTCATAATTATCCATAGTGGTTACAGAAGGAACTTCTAAAATATCTAAGGGAATATTTAACATTTCAGCTTGTTTAAAAAGTAATTCTTTTCTAACACCATGCATTGATATTCTATTGTATTTTTCGTTAACTGTAGTTAGCAAAGTTCCAATAAAAAATTTCTTTTCTTGCTTAACTTTGTATAATGCAAGAGCCGAATCTTTTCCGCTACTCCAATTGAAAATCGCTTTTTTCATATAATTACTGGCAACTATCCTATCTCCGTAACTCGTAAGGTATTTACCATTCCTTTCGCTTCAACAGGCATCGATGTAAGGTTGATAATTAAATTCCCTTTTTTTACAAAACCTTTCTGTTTGGCTTTGTTATTAATATCTACAACGGTATCGTCTGTGCTTCGGTTTTTATCATAAAAAAAAGCTTTAACACCCCAAAGAAGATTCATTTTTCCTAAAATTCTTCTTTCTGATGAAAATGCTAAAATTTGAGCCTTTGGTCTCCAAGCAGAAATTTGAAAAGCTGTGTAACCACTGTTTGTTAAGGTTGATATTGCAGTTGCATTTATGTCATTTGACATTAATGCTGCATGATGACAAATTGCTTTACTAATATAACGATCTGTTTTAATATGTGGAGCGACTTGAGGAACTTTAATCAACGGAGAATCTTCTACACTTCTAATAATTTCCGTCATTATTTGAATTACTTTTAATGGATGTTTCCCTACGGATGTCTCTCCAGATAGCATTACTGCATCAGCACCGTCCATAATAGAGTTAGCAACATCATTTACCTCAGCTCTTGTAGGTACTGCGTTTTCTATCATCGTTTCCATCATTTGAGTAGCAATAATTACAGGAATTCTTGCTTGTTTTGCTCTTTCTACAAGCATTTTTTGAATTAACGGAACTTCTTGCATTGGTACTTCTACACCTAAATCTCCACGAGCTACCATTAAAGCATCACAAAAAGGAATCAATGCATCTATATTTTCTACTGCCTCTGGTTTTTCAATTTTTGCAATTACTGGAACTCTATAATCAGAATGTAAGTCGATTAAATCTCTTAACATTCTTAAATCTTCTGGCGTTCTTACAAAAGACAATGCAAGCCAATCTACCTCTTGTTCTAAAGCAAAAACAGCATCTTGTTTGTCTTTTTTTGTCAATGCGGGCAAAGAAATTGCTGTATTTGGTAGATTTACTCCTTTTTTAGAGCTCAAAACACCACCAACCAATACTTTGGTTACAACATTTTTATTTTTATCTGTTGATAGTACTTCGAACATTAGTTTCCCGTCATCAACCAAAATATGTTCACCTGGTTTTACGTCTCTTGGAAATTTTTTATAGGTCATAAAAGCTTTTTCGCTAGAGCCTATACATTTTTCTGTTGTAAAAGTAAACGTATCTCCATCTTTTAGCACAACACCTTCTTCCATCTTACCAACACGTAATTTAGGACCTTGTAAGTCAGCTAAAATAGCAACATTAAACCCTCTTCTATGGTTAATTTCTTTGATTGATTTTATTTGCCTTTCGACAATATCGTATTCTGCATGAGAAAAATTAATACGAAAAACATTTACACCTTTTTCAACCAATTGTTCTAACATCTCTTTAGAATCTATTGCGGGTCCAAGTGTGGCTACTATTTTTGTTTTTTTACGTTTTGGCATAATTAAAAAATTAAAAAATCTTTTGATTTTAGGTTGTTGTAATCTACTTGGTACGAAGTAATTATTTGACTTATTTTACTTATTTGACGAATCATTTCATTTAAAAAAACATCTTCTACTTCTCCTGTAATTTTAATGAAAAAGTCTATTTTCTTCTTTTCAGGTATCAAATATGTTTTTACTTCTGTACTGAATAATTGTCCGTTTGACTTGATGTTTTCTTCTTTTTTCGAGCTATTTACGATCAAGTAACACTCAAAATTTAATGTTTCATTTAAAAAATTATAATAAGAAAATTGAGCATTCTTTTTTTCGTTTTCAAATGATAAATCTTTTATTGATTTGGTAAATTTTACGTTTAAATGCTTGTTTAATAAATACGCTAACTTATAATCTTCTAACGAAGTATGAATTCCTATTAAAGAGTATTTTTCTTGAAAAGTATCATCAAAACCTAAAGAATGTATTTGCATCTACGCTGTATTTTCAGCCCAAGCTGAATGTGCTAAATTAAGGATTGTTTATGAAAGCGAAACAAAAACATACGAAAACGTTGTAGTTAAATACTACGAGTTGTTTATTTGTTTTTGAAAAGTGTAGTAGGCTCTTTTTGAAGCTTGCTCTTCAGCTTTTTTCTTCGAAGTAGCTCTTCCTTTAGCTATTTGTTTACCATCAATACTTATTTTTACACTAAAATGTTTGATGTTTTCATTTCCTGTATCTTCATAAGAATCAAATTGGTACTTCTTTTTTTGCTTTTGACACCATTCAATAATTAAGCTTTTATAGCTAATTATTTTTCCTTCTAACTGCTCAATATCAACATATTGAGAAATTACTTTTTGATGGATAAATTTCTGACAATAATTATATCCCCTATCTAAATAAATAGCGCCAATTAATGCTTCAAAAATATTTCCATGTATATTATCTCCAATATTACCTTGTTTAATATTGCTTTTTACAAACCGAATTAAGTTAAAGTCTTTTCCTAACTCATTTAAATGCTCTCTACTTACAATTTTAGAACGCATTTGAGTAAGATATCCTTCGGTGCCCTTAGGTGCTTTTTTATACAAATAAGCTCCTATAACAGAGCCTAACATAGCATCTCCAAGAAACTCTAAACGTTCGTAATTAATTGGGTTTCCTTTTTTATCAATCAGTTTTATGGATCTGTGTGTAAAGGCTTTTTTGTAGTAATTAATTTTCTTAGGGCTAAAACTAAGTAGCTTTTTCATTTCACTAAAAAACACCTCATCTTCTTTAGAAAAGGGGTTTATTATTTTTCGAATAATACTCATTAAAAAGTGTTAATCTATTTTTTTAAAGGCAACACAAGCGTTGTGTCCTCCGAAGCCAAATGTATTACTAAGAGCAATGTTAACATCTCTTTTTTGTGCTTTATTAAACGTAAAGTTTAATTTATTATCTATTCCATCATCATCTGTAAAATGATTAATTGTTGGAGGGACAATACTGTGTTTAATTGACAAGATAGACGCAATGGCTTCAACAGCACCTGCTGCACCTAATAAGTGTCCTGTCATAGATTTTGTAGAATTAAGATTGATGTTATAGGCATGTTCTCCAAAAACTTCTTTTATTGCTTTAGATTCTGCAATATCTCCTAACGGAGTAGAGGTTCCATGCATATTAATAGCATCAACATCTTCAGGCTTAATCTCTGCGTTTTGTAGGCAGTTAATCATCACATTTTTTGCTCCCAATCCTTCTGGATGTGGTGCCGTAATATGATGTGCATCAGAAGACATTCCTCCTCCAATTAATTCTGCATAAATTTTTGCTCCACGTTTTTTTGCATGTTCATATTCTTCTAAAATAAGTGCTCCTGCACCTTCTCCTAACACAAAACCATCTCTACCTTTATCAAAAGGTCTTGAGGCAGTTTTATAATTATCATTATTGGTAGAAAGGGCATGCATTGCATTAAAACCTCCCATACCAGCAATAGTTACTGATGCTTCAGAACCTCCTGTTACAAATGCGTCTGCATATCCTAAACGGATATAGTTAAACGCATCAATAATAGCATTAGATGCTGATGCACAGGCTGAAACAGTACCGAAATTCGGACCTCTAAAACCATGTTTGATAGAAATTTGACCTGGAGCGATATCTCCAATCATTTTAGGAATAAAAAAAGGGTTAAATCTTGGCGAACCATCTCCGGCAGCAAAATTTAATACCTCGTTTTGAAAAGTTTCTAAACCACCAATACCAGAACCCCAAATAACTCCAATCCTATCTGGATTTGAGTTTTCTTTGTTTATTCCAGCATCTGCAATAGCTTCATCAGAAGCAACCTCTGCATATTGAGAAAATCGATCCATTTTTCGGGCAGATTTTCTATTGATAAAGTCGGTTACTTCAAAATTTTTAATTTCACATGCAAAACGAGTTTTGAACTTAGTAGTATCAAACCGTGTAATCGGTGCTGCTCCACTAACTCCGTTAATTAGAGCATCCCAATATGCTGAGATATTGTTTCCTATTGGTGTTAATGCTCCAAGACCAGTTACTACAACTCGTTTTAATTCCATGCTAATAAGGTGTTTTAACTAAAAAACACCTACAAGAGTTCTATGAATCCTTGTAGGTGATATATTTAGATTACTTTTTTGCTTCTTCTATATAGCTAACTGCTTGACCAACTGTTCCGATATTTTCGGCTTGATCATCTGGGATTTGAATATCAAATTCTTTTTCGAATTCCATAATTAACTCAACAGTATCTAAAGAATCTGCTCCTAAATCGTTTGTGAAGCTAGCTTCTGTTGTTACTTCGTTATCATCAACTCCTAATTTGTCTA
>CAZZNK010000115.1:0-5526 GCA_964655585.1 uncultured Flavobacteriaceae bacterium | reverse complement strand
TCTTCATAAATTAAAATCACTGAAATTTTCGGATATTTTTTTAAGAAGTTCTTAGTTTTTTCCAATCCCATTGCCATAAATGCAGTTGCGTATGCATCTACATCTGCGCAATCTAAGTTTGCAATTACAGAAACACTTAACAAATTACTTTCCGAAGCAAAACCCGTTTTAGGGTTTACTGTGTGTACAATTTTATGACCATTTTTAGCCAATCTAAATTTTCTGTAATTACCCGATGTTGCCATCGATTTATTTTTTAATTCAATAATTTCTTGATAAGACTGTGTACCATCTGTATTAGGCTTTTCTATGGCAACTTTCCAAGGTTTTTGTTTGGGGTTTTTGCCTTTGGTTCTAATTTCTCCACCAATTTCTATTAAGTAGTTTGTTATGTTTTTATTTTCTAAAAATCGCCCAACAACATCAATTCCATATCCTTTTGCATTGGCATTAAAATCTAAATAAATTTCTAAATACTTCTTTTTAATTTTTCTGTTGATGATTGATACTTTGTCAAGTCCAACAAATTTTAATTGTTTTTTCACTTCGGATGCCTCTAAATCTCGCTTTTCGTTTTTAGGACCAAATCCCCAAGCATTCACTAAATTACCAACTGTTGGATCGAAATAACCTTCGGTTTCTTTAAAAATTCGTTTTGATTTATTAAAAACTTCTATAAAATAATTATCAATCACAATAGTTGTGTCTCCCTTGTTAATCTTAGAAATATCAGAAGTTGGTATATAAGTAGAAAGAGATTTGTTTACTAAATAAAATAAGCTATCGATTGATTTTTGGTAATTTATATCACTGATATATGTAATGTGGTATGTTGTTCCAAAAACGTTTCCAGCAATTTTTATACTACCTGTTTTTTCTTTTTGATTACAAGAAAACAATAGAAAAAAGCATCCAAAGAAAATTAATAAAAATAAGCGTTTCATAAAAAGTTAACTTTATCAACAAAAATAGTGCATAAAGTTTTCATAAAATACTGTTAATCGTAGTTTTCTTGTATCCTTTTTTATAAATTTGTGTTTTACTAATTTATTTATCAGCAGAAAAATGAAAAAAATTCTATTTATTTTATCAATTACAATTTTATCAAGCTCTTGTGTATCTAAAAAAGAGTATGCAGCATTACAGGCAGATTATAATAAAACTGAAGATGAGTTACTTGCTGTTAAAACCAATTTAACAAAATGTTTAATTGAAAAAGAAAAACACGCAAACAAAGTAGCAACTTTAGAAACAAAGGTTGTAGAACTTAAAGAGGATAAAAAAAGAACTTTAGAGTACGTAGATAATTTAACGGTACTTACTCAAGGAGCTAATGATAATATTAAAGAAACGTTGATTCAGTTGAGTAAAAAAGATGCCTATATTAATAGAATAAGAGCAGCTTCCTCTAAAAAAGATTCCTTAAATTTAGTAGTAGCTTTCCATTTAAAGAAAGAATTAAAAGCAGGTATTGATGATGAAGATATTGAAATTAATGTAGAAAAGACAGTAGTATTTATTTCTATTTCTGATAAATTATTATTTAAACCTGGTAGTTATAGTATTACTGACAAGGCTTATAAAGTGTTAGAAAAAGTTGCTACGGTAATTAAAGGGCAACCAACTATGGATGTGATGATTGAAGGTCATACAGATACATCTCCAATAAAAACAGAATGTATACAAGACAACTGGGATTTATCTACCAAAAGAGCTACTTCTATTACTAGAGTATTGCAATATAAATATGGTGTTTCTCCAAAGCGTTTAATTGCCGCAGGTAGAAGTCAATATTTACCAATTGTAGCAAACGATACACCAGCAAATAAAGCAAAAAATAGACGTACAAAAATTATAATCTTACCAAGATTAAAACAATTCTTTGAATTGTTAGAGCAAAAAGTTGACTAGAATATCTTGATAGTTTAGCATAAAAAAAAGCCGCAATTGCGGCTTTTTTTTATGCTATGATTTTTATAAAATCATTAAAAGCAACATAATAAGGTTGGTCTTTAAAAACAGGATTATCTACACTTTCTGCATTTGCAATACCAATGCCAGCAAACCAAATTTTGGCATCCTGCTTTTTTGCGTGTTGTTTAAATGTTTCCATCCAAATGGTATCGTAGCTTTCAGGAGTTTGAATATTGTTTGATGTTTTTACCAGTACAAAAATGGTAGGTTCTCCTTTTTTATATAGCACAAACTGCGGATGTTTTTTTAATCTGCTATTTACCGCAACAAACTCATAACCCATTTTTTGTAGCTTTTTCCCTACAATGTTCATTCCTAAATTATGGAGTTCTTGCGCTGTTAAAATTTGCATGAATTAACCCTTTTTGTTCTTTTTAGAAAAACTCTTGTTTCCTTTAGATTGAGGTTTTTTATATTTTCTAGCAATTTCTCTTTTGTAAGAACCTCCTAGGTTTGTTTTTTGATTTTTCTCACTTTTTTCATGAAAAGCAGGACCAGGAACATATTCTAAGCTAGTTCTGTTTTTAGAACTTTCTCTATCTTCTTTCGGTCTTTCCTCTTCGGTAAGTTGTTTTGAAATTTCTACTTCGCTTGGAAAATCGATTTTAGGAATTTTAAAATCCATTAAGTTCTCAATCCGCTGTTTAGCTTCTTGCTCTTTTTCTGTAGAAAACAAAATGGTTTTTCCTTGATGCTCTGCACGTCCTGTTCTACCAATTCTGTGCATATAATTTTCAGGAAAATAAGGTGTGTCAAAATTAATAACGTGAGATATTTCATTCAAATCTAATCCACGAGCCATTACATCGGTAGCAACTAAAATACGATTTTTACCTTGGTCAAATTGATTGATTGATCGGATTCTGTAATTTTGGGTTTTATTAGAGTGTATTACACAAATTTCATCTGTAAAAGACTCATCTAAAGCATCAAAAAGTCTATCTGCACTTCTTTTATTAGAGACAAAAATAAGCACCTTTTTGAATTCATTTTTATCTTTAAGTAAGAGGTTTAATAAATTCACTTTGGTATAAAAATTTACAATATTATACGATTGTTGTGTAATATTGTCTAATGGAGTTCCGCTTACTGCAATAGAAATTTTTACAGGATTTTTAAAAAAATCATCAATTAGAATAGCTACATCTTCTGTCATTGTTGCAGAAAACATAATATTTTGTCTTCTGTCTGGTAATAAATCAAAAATATTTAATAATTGAAACTGGAAGCCTAAATCTAGCATTACATCTACTTCATCAATGACTAATTTCTGAATATTTTTAAGTTTTAGAACTTTACTTAAAGCCAAGTCATATAAGCGTCCAGGGGTCGCAACAATAATATCTGTTCCTTGTGCAACGGCTTGTTTTTGAGTATTGATGTTTGTGCCTCCATAGACTCCTAAAACCCGAAGTGTAATATAAGCGGCTAGTTTTTCAATTTCAGCAACAACTTGTAAAACGAGTTCTCTTGTAGGTACTAAAATTAATACTCTTGGATGTTGTTGTTTTGAGAATTTTAAATCTCGTAAAATAGGCAACATATAAGCAAAGGTTTTACCTGTACCAGTTTGTGCAATACCAACTATATCCTTACCAGAGCGAACTATCGAAAATGATTTTTCTTGTATGGGTGTTGGTTCTTTAAAACCTAAATCTTCAATTGCGTTATGTAATTGTCTTGAGAGGTCTAAATCTTCGAAAGTTGTCATTTAAAATAATTTTTGCAAAGGTAGGCTTTTAGATTATTTTAATTCTTTCTTGTAGAAATGAAAAGTTAAAAATATTATAAATTAAAAAAACCAGCTATAAAGTATGTTTTTTCACAATTATAGCATTTATATCTTTTAGAATTCGGAAATATTTTTTGCAAAAATTTTCGTTGAATTCTTTTTCTAACTTTCGATCTACATTTTGGACAATACATTATAAACTTAACATTTAGTTATGTAAAGTTATATGTAAATGAATCGCTATATACCTAGTTTTGTATAATTGAACACCTTTTCTGTATGAATGGTGGTTTTCTTAAGGATTTCTGATCTAATGTGTTATCTAGTATAAAAATTTAGATGATAAATAAGGCCTAGTTGAAGATTGACCAACCATTCATTGTTTTTGTTCTCAATAACATTAGCTTGTAAGCCGTCAATATTGTCAGACATAAAAACTTCAAAATTTACAATCCCGCTCAAATCTAATAGTTCACTTAGTCTATATCGTAAACCAACACCTGCAGTAAAAGAAAAAACAGAGTCAGATCCAAGAGCTAATGCTCCGGGTGTTTGGTATTTTTGAGGCAACACAGAAATATCTTGTTCCCAATCTCCTAAATCTGAACTTAAACTGTTTTTAAAGAAGTTATATTTCACTCCAAAGCTCAGGTATGGATTTAGTTTTGTAAGGTTGTACCCATTCATATATTCATATAAATCTATAAAATGATACTCAAAACTCACTCCTAAATTAAGCATACTAATTTTACCTTTCATCGCTCTTAATTTCTCTGCTTCAAGAGAGGGACCTTTTATGTGTTTTCCATAATGCTTTAAGTTTGCTCCTTGTAAAAAGTTGATTTCAGATTTTATCATAATGTGATATAGGAGAGTGAAATCTCTTCCCCAATATCTTAATTTATTAAAAAAATGAGTATAGTGAACTAGGCTATAAGAAATAGAAGCATTATTTGCGGCACTTTCAAAATCACCACGTTCTCCATAGTCGGTTTGGATAGATGCCCTACCAATAAACAGACCTGCTTCATAGGTGTTTTCATGTTCTTGTGCTAATATAGCTGAACTAGAAAGTAAAAGTAAAAGGGTAATACCAAAACAGAATTTCATAATTATTAGGGATAATTTATGATTTAGGGGGTGATTCTAAAAAATATATATATTGGGGCGAAGTTATTAATTAATTTATTAAAACCAAATTATTGTATAAAAAATGTTTCAAAAATATTCCAATTTGCTCTTACTTTTAATGTTTTATCTAAGTAAAAAACTTTTTCTGGAAGTTTCTTTTTTAAGTAATTACCAGTATCCCATTTTTTATTTCTATTAGAGTCTATAATAGCGCGAATTATATATTTTTTAGGTTCTAATAAATTAAAGGTAATAACTTCAGATTTAGAAATAGACCTTCTGTCTATTAAAATATTATTATTTGTAATTAATTCGATTATTATATTTTGATTTTTTTTATTTTGAAGATCTAAAACTATTTTACCATAATCTTCTAATTCTTTTGTTCTAAAATTATATTGTAAAGTGTCATTCTGTTGTGAATAAATATCTGAAATAGCTTTTGGTAATACCTTAAAAAAATACTTCTGTTTTGGTTTTTTATCAAATAGAAAAGCAATTTTGTTTTCCTTTTCTATAATAAAACTTCTGTATTTTACAGAAAGTGTATCTTTATCAAGCAAAAAGATTTTACTAGTGTCAATTTTTATAATTGGGTTATTGCTTTTAAGAAAAAAAGTATCTCTAAAATGCAACGTACTATTTGTAGAAGAACTTATTAATAAAGAATCTATTTTCTTTTTTCTAAG
>CAZZNK010000114.1:0-5725 GCA_964655585.1 uncultured Flavobacteriaceae bacterium | reverse complement strand
TTTAAACTTAGCTAATATTTATATGAGTTTAAAAAATGATGATTTTAAAAAGGCAGAAAAGCACTTACAAATAGCCGAAAAATTATTTATATCAAATCATTGTGTTACTAGAATCGCAATGACTCATATTAAATTTGCACGATTTTATAAAGTGCTTTTTTTAAGAACGAAAAATAATGAAAATTACCAAAAAGCCATTGCCTTCAGCCAAAAAGCAATCCCTATTTTTATCACTAAAAATCAACAAAATAATTTAGGATACGCTTATTATACATTGGCAACCACACATTCTATTGCTAGCGAGCACAAATTATCCATTCCTTTTTACAAAAAAGCATTAGAAAATTATGAAACTATTGGCAACTTAAATTTTTCAGCTAAAATAAAACAACACCTCTTCGTTGCCTATTCTATTTTGGGTGAAAATGAGCAAGCAAGAAGTATAAACAAAGCGTATGTAAAATTAAAAGATTCTATTTTCGGAATAGAAAAAAGAAAATTGTTGACAGAAGCACAAACCAAATACGAAACACGTAAAATTGCCTTACAAAAAGAAATTGCCGAAGAAAAAAGTAAGAAAAACAGAAACTTATTTATCAGCTCTTTACTAGGGTCTTTCTTTTTACTGGCTGCTATTTTGTTCTATTTCATCAGTTATAAAGCAAAGAAAAAAACACAATTGGTACGTATTGAGTTAGAGGAAACTCAAAAGCGATTGTCTTTAGAAAAACAATTTAGAGACGCAAAACTAAAGGCTTTAAAAGCACAAATGAATCCACATTTTATCTTTAATGCGTTAAACTCTATTCAAGAATACATCCTTTTAAATAAAAAAAACTTAGCTAGTGATTATTTAGGCAAGTTTGCCGATTTAATTAGAGCCTATTTACATCATAGTGATATTGATAAAATTTCTTTAGATGAAGAAGTAGAGAATTTACATCGTTATCTAGAATTAGAATGTTTGCGTTTTGAAGATTTAACGTATCACATAGATATTTCAAAAGAAATTGATACAAGAAATACAATTATTCCCACTATGTTAATCCAACCTTATGTAGAAAATGCTATAAAACACGGATTGTTACATAAAAAAGGTGCAGAAAAATTATCTATTTCATTTTTACAACAAGATAAAAATACAGTCCAATGTATTATTGAAGATAACGGTGTGGGAAGGAAAAAATCAAAAGAATTGCAAGAAGCAAAACAAAAATTACACAAATCTTTTGCTACCAAAACAACCCAAGAAAGATTTACACTATTAAATTTAGAAAACAATAATAAAATAGGAGTAGAAATTATCGATTTGTATGATAATAAGAACCAAAGTGCGGGGACAAAAGTGGTGCTACATATTCCGATTATAAAAGAATAACGATGAAAGTAATAATTATAGATGATGAAAAAAAGGCAAGAAATGTACTTCGTATCTTGGTAGAAGAAAATTGTCCTAAAATTACACAAATTTTTGAGGCAGAAGACTTACTTTCTGGGATTGACATTATCAAAAAAGAACAACCAAGTATTGTTTTACTAGATATCGAAATGCCAAATCATTCTGGATTAGAAATTTTAAATTTCTTAGATAAAGACCAGCTTAATTTTGAGATTATTTTTACGACAGCATATAGTGAGTACGCTATACAAGCCTTTCAATTATCTGCCATAGACTATTTGTTAAAACCAGTAAGACCTACTCAAGTAAAAGAAGCGATAGAAAAAGCGGTAGCTTCTATTGGGAAATCTGAAATTAGTACTCGTTTAGATGCATTGAAAAAAAGTTTAGAGTCTTCAAATTTTAACAAAATTGCATTACCTGTTGCCAACGGAATTAAATTTGTGAATTTTGATGATATTATTTCGCTCACTGCAGATGGTATGTATACTAAAATTGCTACTAAAAAAGAAGCGGAAATTTTAATTAGCAAACCTCTAAAGCATTTTGTAGATATTTTACACAATGTACCAACGTTTTACAAACCTCATAGATCTCATCTAATTAACTTAATGTATTTACAAGAGTATGTTAAAAAAGATGGTGGGTATATTGTAATGGAAAACAATCAAACCGTATCAATTTCTAAAGATAAAAAAGAAGAATTTCTTGCTATTATACAAAGTATCGGATAAATAACCTCCCCCATAAGTAAGACCGAATTATGTAATGTAATTCGGTTTTTTTTGTTTTAGCAACTCAAAAGCTACTTTCAGAAATTCACCATAAATAAACAGCGTAAATAATTAGACTTTTGCTTCATAATTCAAAATAAAAAAATTATGAAATTAAAATTATTTTTACTTTTCTTATGTGTCAGTACCTTAACTTTTAGTCAAGTGTATGTAAATAAGACTGTAACTGGAGGAGCTAATGATGGTACTTCTTGGGCAAATGCATATTCAGAATTAGCAAATGCAATGGCAAACAACAATGGTGTTGATTTTTGGGTTGCCGCTGGTACCTACAAGCCAACAACGACAAGTGCAGATTCAAGAAATGCTCAATTTAGATTATTAGATAATGATAAAATTTATGGAGGCTTTGGTGGTTCAGAAACATTGCTTTCACAAAGAAATCCTGCCGAAAATCCAACCATTCTTTCGGGAGATTTAAATGGAGACGATAACGCAGTAATTTTACACACCGAACCTACACGTCAAGACAATAGTTATCACGTTGTAAGAGTGTATGGAGATGCTCAGAATTTAGTAGTAGATGGTTTTACCATTACTGGTGGAAATGCCAACGATTCTTTATTAAACCCTTGTGGTACTTATGGAAGAGATGATAGACGTAAAGGTGCCGCAATTATGGTACAACCAAATGTTGGTGATCGTATTTATATGACGGTTGCTAATTGTATTATAGAAAAAAATACCGCTACAGATACATCTGTATATACTGCTTTTAATGGTTGTTCTCAAACAAATGTTATTTCTGATACTGATTTTGTTAATTGTATTGTGAGAGATAATCATTCAGATACAAACGGCGCCTTTACATTTATAGGAGCTTCACAACATACACAAAGATCTAGAGGGTCTATTACAAACAGTGTGTTGTATAACAATAGTTCTACAAACGGAGCAGCTGGTTTAACAGTAATTAACTCATCAGGAGGTTCATCTTCTGGGACAGATGTAGAAGTCATAAACGCTACATTTACAAAAAACACAGGGTTTAATGGAAACACGATGAAAATTCAAAAAGCGACAACAACTTACCTAAGAAATTCAATTGTTTGGGGTAATAACGCTGGAGTCGCTTTAAATATAAGTAATGGAACTCCTCATATAGAAAATACGATTGTAGAAGGCGGACAAGGAGGAATCAATTCAGACCCTCTATTTGTTGATGCTGCAAATGATGATTTTCAAATTCAATTAACATCACCAGCTTTTAATGCAGGTGATAATTCTTATTTACCAGCTGGAATTACCGAAGATATTAATGGAGAAAACAGAATATTTGCAACTATTATAGATTTAGGAGCTTATGAGTATGCGTGTACTTCTTGTAATGTTTTAAATACTACTATTGTAGGAAACGGAAGTGTTTCTCCTGCTGGTGGAGTTTATGCTGCTTCAGACATTGTTACCCTTACGGCAACAGCAGATGCTGGTTGGATGTTTTCTGGTTGGAGTGGAGATTACTCTGGAAATACAAATCCTGCATCAGTAACAATGTCGGCATCTAAAACAATTACAGCAACTTTTGTAGAAGTACCAACTTTTGTAGATGTAGATGCTACAGGTGCTAATAATGGTTCTTCTTGGGCAAATGCCTATACAGATTTAAAAGTGGCAATTGCTAACACCACAGCAGGGAAAGAAATCTGGGTTGCAGAAGGTGTATATGTACCATCAGGAGCCACAAGAACTGCTGCTTTTGATATTCAAAAAGTATTAAAAATATACGGTGGTTTTTCGGGTATAGAAACTGCAATTTCTCAAAGAAACGGAGGAGCGTCTATATTATCAGGAGATAGAAATGGCGATGATAATGCAACATTAACAGATTCAGAACCAACAAGACAAGACAACTCTTACCACGTATTTATGGTAAGAAGACATATAGATTCAGAAGCTGGTGTTTTAGATGGATTTACTATTTCTGGAGGAAACTCTAATCTTGCAACAGCAAATGGTAAAATGGGTGCTGCAATTTATGCAAACCCTTTTTCTCAAACACATAGAGTTAAGTGGAGGTTTATCAATTGTACCATCGAAAAAAATACCTCATCAGAAAGAGGGGCTGTTTTTGCAATGTATTCTGCTCCAACTATAACAAACGTACGCTCAATTATCGATTTTGAAAACTGTATTATTAGAGATAACTACAGTAAAGAGCGTGAAAATATTTATTATTCTGGATCTAGTACTTACAATATTCAAGGTAGTGGAAGCATCATCAACAGTTTAATCTATAATAATAAAACAGATGGAGCTAATAGAGGTGCTGCATTATTATTAAATGGAAGTGCTACTTCTGTAGATGTTATCAACTCTACATTTGCAAATAATACATCACCTAACAACCACGTTATAAAGTTGAATTTAACGGGTAGTTCAACGGCAAATATCAAAAATAATATTATTTATAATAATGGTTCTACGCAACCTTTTTACCTTACTGGAAACACACCAACGTTTTCAAATAATATTGTAGAAGGTGGTCAATTAGGAAATACCAATGCAGATCCGTTATTTACGGATGCTACTGCAAATGATTTTACCTTACAATCTGGTTCGCCAGCAATAGATGCAGGAGATGATAGTTTTATTACAGGGTTTACTACCGATTTAATTGGTAATACAAGAACCAATGGTACAGTAGATTTAGGATGTTTTGAATATGATGCAAGCTTAAAAACAATAACTATTAACAAAGTAGGTAGCGGTGTTCTTAATCCATTAGTAGGATTGCATTCTTATACAACTGGAGCAAACATCGTCTTAACAGCAACACCAAGCCCAGGATGGACGTTTACAGGATGGACAGGTACAACTACCGAAGCAACTACCAATTTTGCAGTTGTATTAAATAGCAATATGACGTATACGGCTCATTTTACTGAAAACCCTACTGTGTATGTAGATACAGATGCAACAGGAACAGGAGATGGAACATCTTGGGCAAACGCTTTTACAAGTTTAACAGATGCTTTAGTAATTGCTAATAGTAATCCTGCCATTACACAAGTTTGGATTGCCGAAGGAACATACACACCACACGCAAGTGATGTGTTTACAAAGTTTGAGGTTACTAAAGATAACGTAATTTTATATGGTGGTTTTATAGGTACAGAAATCCTATTGTCTGATAGAGATTTAACAGCAAATCATGCTACAATTTTATCTGGAGATTTAAATAATGATGATACTGGAGTAGGTTTTGGTATCGGTAGTAGAAATAACAACAGTATGCACATTATGCAAGTGTATTCTAACGGAGTAGTTTTAGATGGTTTACATTTTGAAGATGCTAATGCATTTGGATCTGCAAGTAGTTCTAATGCAGGAGCTGTTTATATTAATGGTTCTGTAAATGACATCACCTTTAAAAATTGTGAATTTAACAATAACGTAGGGAAATTAGGAGGTACTATTTATGCTAAATACACTACCAATGCAACACTTACTATAGAAAACTGTATTTTCAATAACAATTATAGTAGATACGGTAGTGGGGTTTATATGCTTGTAGACGGTGCTTATACCGTTG
>CAZZNK010000113.1:0-5756 GCA_964655585.1 uncultured Flavobacteriaceae bacterium | reverse complement strand
CAATGTAGTGTGACTTCTTTAGTGGCACCAACAGCTACAGATAACTGTAATGGCAGTGTGACTGGAACTTCTCCAGTAACTTTCCCTATCACCAGTTCTACTGTCGTGACTTGGACCTATACAGATGCAAGTGGTAATTCAAGTACGCAAACTCAAAATATCGTCATCAGTGATACTATTGATCCAGTATGTCAAACACAAGATATTACTGTAGAACTAAATACTACAGGTACTATTACTATTTTACCTTCTCAAATCGATAATAATTCTACGGATAATTGTGGTATCGATACAATTACTATATCTCCATCAAGTTTTGACACAAATAATATTGGAAATAATGTTGTTACAATGATAGTAACAGACATACAAGGTAACTCTTCAACATGTACAGCTATTGTAACAGTAGTTGTAAACCCTTTAGATTTAGAAGAATTTAAGGATAAAAATGTTATCATTATGCCGAACCCTTTTAGTTCAATAATTAAGATTTTACTTCCTTTGAATTTTAATCAAACCAATTTTCAAATAATTATATTTGACTTAAATGGAAAAATTGTTTACAACAAACAACATACATGTTTAGATAATAAGATAACAGTAAATGGCTTGACTTATCTAAAAAAAGGAGCCTATTCTATCAAAGTCATTAATAAAGATAATGATACTTTAGTATATAAGAAATTATTAAAAATAAATGAGTAACGACTATAGAAAACCTGACTAATCCCAAACAATTTTCACTAGTTTATACAAAGATTTTCATAACTCTGAGAGGTTTTAATTTTAGTATTTTTTGTTTATGTATAATTATTGAATTAAAAAGCAATGAGAATCTATATTGTTTTTAGACTAATATTTTGAATATTCAATAAAAACTCTTGTTTTAAAATACTGTTGTATTTTGATAAGAGGCATAGATTCTGTCATACTCTATTTTACATATTTCGTATGTGTTTTTTCTGATATTCATTAGAGCAATATTGCAAACCTCTACCTGAGTGGCGCATTAATTTTTGATTAGGGTATTTTCGCTTTTTAATAACTATTTTTAGTACTTGAAAACTTCCTTTGACCTCTAAAGTAGTTGATACATTATACCCTTTTATTTTTTTTTAAAGACATATTAGTCACTGAAGACAAATACATTGGATTTATCTATTAGTAGATCTATGGCAAAAATAATATAGAATTCTTTTAAACTACAATCTATTTTGCTCATCTTGTAAATCGGTTTTCTTTATATTTTTCTTTTTTCCGCTTCCAAAACTGTAGGTTGCACTTAATGTTACTCTACGAGTTTCCCATTTGTTTGTCCAATTTGTAGTTACATTTCCTTGGGTAATTACCGAACTAAATAGATTTTTCTTTAGTAAATTATCTCCTTTTAGTTGTAGTTTCCATTTATTATCTAAAAATGTTTTTCTAATTCGTAAAGACACATCGTAAGAAGATTTGTTTTTCCAGTTTCCGTATGTCCCTCCGTTATCATAATATCCGCTTATATAAAGTTTCCACTTTTTTGGCAAAGAAAATTCGTTTTCAGTATTTATAGACCAACTAGCACCAGTATCATCAAACGCATAATTTGTAATTTTAGAGGTCATTCGGTTGTAACTTGCATCAGCATTTAAAGAGATATTCCACCATTTTTTGACACTGATAGATGTAGAAAAAGACAGCCCTATGTTGGTAGAATTGGCAATATTATCTTTAGAATTTACCGTAATTCCTGTGGTAGGATTGTAATCTACCTTGTAGTAAATAACATCTGAAGCAACATTACTGTACAAAGATAGCGATGTTTTATTTTTATAAATCCACGCTACATTAAATGCGTTGGCATATTGTGGTTTTAAATTGGGGTTACCAACTGTAACATTATAGGTGTCTATGTACTCATAAAACGGATTTAATTCTAAATAACGTGGTCGTTGAATTCTTCTACTATATGAAAATTGAAATTTATTGTTTTCTAACATTCTATTAACACTAAACGAAGGAAACCACGAGGTGTACTTATTTTTATTGATTTTATTTATTGTTAAAGAGTTTGAAGTATAGTTAATTGTTTCTGAGCGCATACCTGCCTGAAAACTCCATTTTTTAGTTGTATACATCCATTGAGTATATGCAGAGAAAATACTTTCGTCATACAATAAATGATTACTTCTTTGTGTGTTTGGCACAAAAACGCTACTGCTATTTTGTACTGCGTATTGATTGTCATAATCATTACTTACTTTACTGAATTTCATTCCTCCTTCAATCTCCATTTTTTTATTTATCTTTTGCTCTATATCAATTTTTGCATTAAAAACTTTATAGGTTCTTGGGTTGTTTAACTGAATTGTAAAATTATTTTGATATTGAGTATTATCAATTAAAAAATACTGATTTTTAGTGGTTTGAAACTTGCTATTATTATACAATGCATAATTAAATTGCGTAGTTATTTTTGTGTCTAGACTATTGGTTTGATAGGTATAATACACTTTTCCTGTAATTGTTTTATCTTTAGTTGTACCATCAGTATTTAATAAGGTGTATTTATTTTGTTGCTGATTGATAAACTCATTGGTTCTCCCAATAGTTACGTCATTACTTTTATCAACATTAAAATTCCAAGATGTACCCAACCAATTATTTTTGTTGATGCTATATTCTATTCCTAATTTTAGAGAAGACATATTCGATTTTGGCAACCAATCATTTAATTGTTCAATAGTGTTTGTACCTGTTGGTGTGGTAATAGTTCTAATAATTTCTCTGTTGTTTACAGAGTTGTATTTGTAATATCTACCCGTAGCATTCAAATTCCATTTACCTGATTGATAAAAAATGGTTCCTGCATTGTTATTTTTTAAATAATCACCTCCAATAGATGTTGTCAAACTTCCTGTAAATCCGTCATATTTTCCTTTTTTTAGTTGAATATTAATAATTCCTGCAGTTCCTTCTGCATCATAACGAGCAGACGGATTAGAAATCACTTCAATCTTCTCTATATTTTCTCCTCCAATAGTTTTTAGGTATTGTGTAAGCGCATCACCCGTTAATAAAGAACGTTTTCCGTTAATAAGTACTTGTAAATTACCACTACCTCTAAATACAATATTTTCATCTTTATCTAATTTTATTCCTGGTAATTTACTGATGGTTTCTAAACCGTCATTTCCTTCACCCAAACCAGAATTCGCAATACTGTACACCAGCTTATCACCTTTAAAGGTAATCAGCTTCTTTTTGCTTAACACTACTATTTCTTCTAACTCTTCTGAATCTTCTGCCAAAAGAATATTTTTGATGGTGTTTTTTGATAGTACAAAAACAGTTGAAGTAGTTTCTTTGTAGCCTAAAATGGATGCTTTTATATACACAGATACTCCTTTTTTTATAGGAATGATGTATTTGCCATCATCATTTGTATAACCATATTCTATGAGTTTGTGGGTTTCAGAATTAAATACCGTAACCGCCACATAAGGTAATGTTTCTTTGGTTTTTTGTGACTGTATTATTCCTGATATTTCAACTTTTTGTGCGTTCATTGCTATAAATGAAAGGCAAATAATAAAGGTGAGTAATTTTTTCATTTTGTGTGTGCTTTAAATTCTCTACAAAATTACGTTAGAAGATTAGGCTGTTATTTTTTATTACACCAAACGGCTATTCTATTACACCAACTGTAAAAAATAAAGAGTTACTTATTTGGTCGTGTAAAAACCTATGTTGGTGTAAACCACTTTAAAAGAATAAAAAAAAAAGCCAATAACCTGTTGTTATTGACTTTTAAACCTACATTAGTTGTGGGATTTTATATTATTCGTATGCTTTTCTCTCTAATTGATGTAAATACGCTATCGTTTTATCACTAAAAACTACGGGGTGTTCTTTGTCTTTTTTAGCGGCTTTATTGTAGAGGTAAAAAAAGTGAAACGGATTATCAGCCCCCTCAATTAACTCTTGCAAATACCCATTGCGTTTTATAATACTCCCCATATAATATCCTGGAATATGACCGCTTGAGTAGGCTGTAATCTTTCTAAAATCATTTTTACTAACAAATTTTTCATCATTTTTAGCATTTTGCATAAAACTTGCATCAATTTTTGTAATGACATCTTTTGCACTTCCTAACAACCAATTTTTAAACATTATTCCCATTAGTGTTTTTTTTTGGGTATTTAGCTATGATTTCTTTATCAATTAAATCTGCAATTCCTTCATTATTAATCTGATTTATCATCGAATAAGAAGCCGAATCTTTTACTGATAAACTATTTTTAAACTCTTTGTTTTGCCTTAATATATGATGAAATTCGTGTGCAGCTACTGCTCCTTTTTGTAATTTATCAAAATCGTGTACTACTGATAATCCAAAATACATACTGTTTTCTTGTACAGCGGCATCGTAGGTAAATGCCTGAATATAAATAACCAAATCTTTAGGAATTTTTTGATACTTCCCTTTGGGTAAAAACTTTTTAGACAATGCAATACATTCTTTAAAATACGCTGATGAGGTTATTGTTTTTGTGTATTTTTTCAATGCTTTTTCATTATTTTTAATGTAAATCAAATTCTGAAAAATATCATTGTTCTTATATTTTTTACTACGGATTACTTTTTGCAAAGAATCGCTTAAACTTGATCTAAATACAAGCTCTAAAAACTTTCTATGATCAATAGCGCTTTCTTTACTTCGGTTATGTTCTATATAGTTTTTATTCCCTTTTAAATTGTAATAAGAGTTCCATAACATATCATTTAATGTATGATCTCTTTTAAGGTACGCTGTAATTTCCCAAAACTTAGAAATTGCTTCTGTATTAAATTTTTGAGTTTGTGCTTGGTTTTTTTCTGTACTACAGTTTGTGAAAATTAAAACTGTAATGATGGCTATTATTTTTTTCATCTTGTATGGTTTTTAAATTATTATTTTTTAGTATTTACAACGTCTATTAACTCAACCGATTTCCAATCAGCCGTATCATCTATAAGATTTTTAATATTTGCAATATGGCTTGCTCCTAACAGGAGCATAACACGCTCATCTTTATTGGTGGTTTTTTTCTTGATTAAAGACCACATATATAAATTTCTTCTATTCCACTCAGAAGTTAAATATGCCCCAATAAAATCGGTATGATTACCTGTTTCTAAGATTTTATCGTACACTTGGTTGCCGGTTTTTCTAAACTCTTTAGTATTATGATAATATATCATTTCTTTAAGACTGATGCTTTCTTTTAGTTTAGAATTAAAATCGGTTTCAATCTGTTTTATAAAACCCATAATATGATTTTCCAACTCTTTCTGGTTGTTCTTTTTTAACGAAATCATTACTTTATCAAAAGGAAAATCAGTATCATTATAATCAATGGCATCAATTTTATTTAGCTGTAATAATTTACCTGTTCTAAATGCCAATTGATGTATTTCATCTTTTATATCAGGAGGAAGTAACCCTTTTTTGTATAAATGATACACAGAATCTAATTCGGTTTGTTGTTTATAAGGCCATTCTACAAATATTTTAGTAGGGTTAAATTCTTTGATTTTTTGAGCAATTTCAGTTAATTCGTTCTGAGTTTTATAATCTAAAATTGCAAAACTATTTTTCTTGGCAATGTCTAATTTTGGATTTGCAAAATGAAAAGTGCCAATGATTAGTATTTCTTTTTGAGGTTTAGCAACCTCATTTTTTACTGCTTTTTTCTGAGTACAACTACTTATTATTAATAAAGTAATGA
>CAZZNK010000112.1:0-5976 GCA_964655585.1 uncultured Flavobacteriaceae bacterium | reverse complement strand
ATTTAAAAATCTATCAAAAAAGTTTGTAGTAAATTCTATCAATGCAAATGTGATTCTTACTAAGGTTAAAAACTAATTATTTTTTAATTGATAATATCTTAATCTAAAAATAGTAAGTAAAAAAATTACTGACAGTATTAAAATAAGTATCGTGTTGTTTGGATGGTTCCCAAAATAATCAAAAAAAGGAATTCCATTAATATTTGCATAGGTAATTAGAAAAAACAAGATTTCGAATAGCTTTTTACTACGAGTTAATATTCCTAAAATACTTGCAAATAATACCAAAAATAAACCACCCAGAATTACCAAAAAAGCATCAGAAACACTTGTCATTACAACTAACCGAATAGTTAATGGAAGTGCTAAGGCAAATATTAAAATAGAGGCTGCTAAAATTTTAGAAACCAACAATCTACTTAATGGTTTATAACTAGAAAAAGCAAAATAATGTACATTGTTAGTGGTTTCTTTGGTAGTAATGTCTGATAATCTGTGTACTTGTAAAAACCATACAATTGGCAAAATAATTTTATGAGCAATATCTAAAGGAAGTGTTGCTAATAAAACCATTCCGACAATATTTAAAAACCATAACCAACGTTTTCCTTTTCTAAAAAGCAAAGTAATTTCTGTTTTTAATAACGGAACTATACTATAATTTACTTGTATTTTTTTTAGTGTAGATAACACAATTTCTGTTTTTACTTTTGATACAGAAAATGCTTTTTTTACTATTTTTATAGACCGTTTTTCTGTTACATTAAAACGATGAAAAAATGGAGAAATCAATGCAATACTACTTATCGAAAAAAGAATCCATAAAAACCTACTTACAATAAAAAAAGAAGAGAAGTTTACTCCAGAAAACACAAATTTTTTTGTTTCTTGGTTTGTTTTAATTATATAGCCAACCCCTATATTATTTAGAGTATTTACCTGTAAAATTTCTTGTACTTGTAATTGCATTTGGTGTGTTACTATTTTACTGCCAAAGAAATCAAGAGCAAATTGAGAAGTTGTTTTGGCGGGCATCATCAATAAAAAAGAAAATAAAAAGAAGAATATAATATTTTGAACTACGGTGTGTTTTCCTAAAAAAACCTCAAAAACTACCGTTAAAGTTGCTACAATAAACATAGCAGGAAGTGTGATAAAAAAGTAAGGTTTTAGAAACAGCATAAACTCAAACGGGTGTCCATCATTATATAAGAAAAACAACGACACACTCATTATAAAAATAAGGAAAACAATGCTTAGTAGCACTAAAAAATTACTGATTACTTTTGATAATAAATAGCTAAAATTAGTAATGGGTGTTGCACTAATTATGTGTCCTATTTTGGTATCTATATCGGTTTTTATGCTTCCGTTTACTAAATAAAATCCAATTAATGATAGAAAAACACTCGTCATAATTGCGGTTACATATCCAAACCAAGCACTATTATATACTCCTTGAAAATTGCCAACTCTTATGGTAGAATAATTTGTATCTGGCGCAGGTATAAAAGTATAGGCAACCGCAAAACTGATACAAAGTGTTACTAAAAACGCAGAACTTCTTGTACGTTGTAAGTAATCGTATTTTATGATGGTAAAAAAGGTGTTCATAATTTTTTAATTAAGTGGTTAATAGGACTCATATGTTTATAAAACCTGTGAGATTTTAGTTAAGTATAAATAAGCATCTTCTAAAGTTGCTTCTTGCTTTGTACTGTTTTCTATTTGATTATTGGCAATAAACCGAATTTGTAATTTACCCTGAGTACGTTTGGTACTAATTACCAAATAATTGTTCTTAAAGGCGGTGAATTCTGATGGCTCAATGATAGTTTCAAACACTTTTTCTTCAATACTTTTAATAATATGTTCAGGTGTTCCTTTGGTAAGTAAAGAGCCGTTTTTCATAATAGCCACTTGATCTGCAATGGTATCAATATCAGATACAATATGAGAGGATAGAATTACAATACAATTGTTGGCTAAATCAGAAATTAAGTTTCTAAATCGTACTCGTTCTTCTGGATCTAAACCAACCGTAGGTTCATCAAAAACAACAATTTTAGGGTTGTTTAATAAGGTTTGAGCAATACCGATGCGTTGTTTCATTCCGCCAGAATACGTTCCAATTGGTTTTTTTGCGGCATCAATTAAGTTTAAACCTTCTAATAATTGTGTAATTCTTGGTGTTAAATTTTTACCACCAACACCTTTCATAGCCGCCATATATTCTAAAAATTCGTAAGCGTTTAAATTAGGATACACACCAAAATCTTGTGGTAAATACCCGAGTTGTTTTCGCATATAATTGGCATCTTTTACAATGTTGTTTTTGTTGAGTAAAATAATTCCATCTGTAGGTTTGCTAACGGTTGCAATCATTTTTAATAAAGTCGATTTTCCTGCACCATTGGGTCCTAATAAACCTAAGATTCCTTTTTCTATGGTGATTGAAAAATCTTTTAATCCGTATTTATTTTTACTGTATTTTTTTGATATGTGTTGTATTTCTAACTGCATAGTTTTATCCTTTTATACGGTTTATGGTGGTTGTAAATCCGTTTTGACTAAAAACAAGTGCATCTGTAGAGTCTTTTACAAGTGTTAAAGTTGCACCTACTGTGGTATCAATTATCGTGTTTTCAGATTTTACGATTAATAAACTTTTTATGTTCTGTGCTTTTACATATAAATACAATTTGTTGTTTTCTAAAAGTAATTCGAACACCATATTTGCTTCTTTTAACAAGTATTTACCTACGTGTTTTTTAAATTTTTCAATATTTACTGATTTTGTTTTTGTAATTTTTTTATTGTCTAAATAGTTAAAAATATCATCAGCTATAGCTTTATGAAAAGGAAGTCTATGAGAGTTTGTATAAATTAAATACAGATTTTTTGTAGTAGGGTCATATCCGTTTCTAAAAGAATACCCAATATTATTCCCACCATGACCATATAAGGTAACTCCATTGTGGGTAGATTTCATCAAACCTAAACCGTAGTATTTATTACCAGAATGCATCATTAATTGTACGGTCTCTTTTTTAAGTAATATTTCTGTTTCAAATAAAGCAGTATAAAATTTCTCCATATCGTTTAAGGTAGAAGCAATACTACCAGCAGCATTGGCAATTTTTGCAAAATAACGATAGTCTAAAAACTCCGTTACATCTTTACCATTATGATGTGGTGTTGCTAAATTAGGGATGTTTTTATACACATACGGATAGGTGTTTTTTAGGTGTAAAGGCTCAATAATACGCTCTCTCACTAAGTCAAAATAGTTTTGGTCTGTTACTTTTTCAATAATTTTACCTAATAAAAGGTAATTGGTGTTACAGTAGTCAAACTTTCCTATCATTTTAGGGTTGTTTTTTCCAATTTTATCTAAAAGGTTAATGTTATAGATCGAGTCGTTTTTTGCATAAAAAGCAACTTCAATATTTTTACCAATAACACCATCTAAACCACTTTCGTGAGCTAATAATGTTTTAATAGTTAAAGAACCATCAACATTTTTAATAGGGTTTAGAAATTTACCAATACTATCGGTTAATTGTAAGTTTCCTTTTTCTACTTCCTGTAAAATTAAAATAGCCGTAAATGTTTTGGTGGCAGAACCAATATTAAATACTTTGTTGGCAGTTAAATTGAATTTACCTGTGGAAAAACTATTACTATTTCCATTCTTTTTCACTAAAACTCCCACCCCTTTATGTTGCTCTATTAATAAAGAATGGTAGTTGTTTTTAATAATTTCTAAACTGTTTTCTTGTGCTGATAACAATCCGCTAACAAACAAAAAAAGTACGATGGTAATGTGTTGTAATGTTTTCATAATAAAAAGGTTTAAATGATTAATATGCCACAAACCTATGCCGATACTCTTGATAAATAAAAAAAGAATGACCAACGTAGGTTACAAAATGATGTATCTACAAAAAGACGGTTATCAGTAAAATAGGATGGTTTAAAGGATAAAAAAGCCCCCTTATCATTAAAAATTGGTGATTTACCTAACAAAATGGTATTTTTGGGTATAATTTAAGAAGCATATTATGGCAAAATTTGAAAAACTAATAGACAACAAACTACTACAAAATATCTTTGTATGGTTCTGTTTGTTCATCATACTTTTGGTATCTACACAAGGCGGAAATAGTGCATTGATATCTCTTTACATCATATTATTTTTAGCTCCTGTGGTGTACATTAATAATTTGTACATTCTACCAATATTAAAACAGCACAAAGGGTTGTTTTTCTTCTTGTTCTTTATAAATGCAATAGCATTTTCTCTTATAGCAGTGTTATTAATTAATTATTTTTCTGATGATGATTTTGAGCTTAAAAAGCTGATTAATTTTATTGGAATTATGATTTTAGCCGTTTCTTTTGGGGTTGCTATTAAGTTGGCAAGAGACAGTTTTACACGCCGTCAGCAAGAAAAAGAAGCCCAATTAAAGCTGTTAAAAGCCCAATTAAATCCGCATTTTTTATTCAACACACTCAATAATTTATACGGATTATCTGTTGTAAAATCAGACAAATTACCGAGTTTAATGTTAAAATTATCCGATTTATTGCGGTACAGCTTGTATGAAACAAAAGAAACGTTTGTCTCGTTAGAAAAAGAAATCAACTATTTAGAAAACTATATATCTTTAGAGAAGATTCGTTTAGAAGAAAAAACCGCTATTTCGTTTCATAAATCAGGAAATTATACAATACAAAAAATTGCTCCAATGTTGTTAATTGTGTTTGTAGAAAATGCGTTTAAACATTTAAGTACAGAAAATAATAATAGCAGTGTACACATAAATATAAATGTTACAGATGATAAAATGATGTTTATCTGTACCAATACCATTGATAAAATACTGCCTATTAAAAATATGGAAAAAGGAAAAAGCGGTATCGGTTTACACAATGCTAAAAAGCGATTGCAGTTAATGTATCCAGAAAAACATCAACTATCAATAACAAAAGAGAATAACACCTATACAGTAGAATTAATACTTACTTTTTAATGAAAAATTTACAATGTATTATTGCTGATGATGAGCCTATTGCACGTCAAATTTTAGAAAGTTATATACAAGAAATACCGAATGTAACCTTGGTATCTTCGTGTAAAAATGCGTTTGAAGTGATGGCAGTTTTACAAGAAAAACAAGTAGATGTCTTGTTTTTAGATATTAATATGCCCAAACTTTCAGGGTTAAGTTTACTAAAAACAATGCAACAAAAACCCCATGTAATTATTACCACAGCATACCCAGAATATGCCGTAGAAGGGTTTGAATTATCAGTAATCGATTATTTATTAAAACCATTTTCTTTAGAACGTTTTTTACAAGCGGTTTTAAAAGTACAAACAAAAAATAAGGTACAAGAAATTACACAAGAACCTGTTTTTGTTAAGGAAGAAAAAGTAATGAGTTCTATTTTTGTAAAAAGTGATAAAAAGCTGATAAAATTACAATTAGATGCTATAAATTATATAGAAGCCTACGGGAATTATATTAAAATTTATACAGATAAAATGCTATTAACTTCACAAACACTCAGTAGTTTTTTAGAAAAACTACCCGATAATTTTGTGAGAATCCACAAGTCTTTTGTGGTGAATTTTGATAAACTAAAACTGATTGACGGCAACCAAATTGTACTAAATAACGATAGTAAATTAACGATTGGTAAATCGTACAGAAAGGCAATTATCAGTAAAATAGATAATGTTTAAGAGTTTCAATGTCTATATTTTGATAATTTTATCAATTCGAATGAATTTTACGAGTAAAATAAGTAAAATTTGTATAGAGAACAATCTATAACTTCTTTAAAATATTCTTATTTTTGGCAGATATAAAAATTATAGATGTCAAAAAAAAACATTGCTTTATTAACTATTTTTTTAGCATTATTTGTAGACCAATGGAGTAAAATTTACGTTAAAACACATTTTCA
>CAZZNK010000111.1:0-6031 GCA_964655585.1 uncultured Flavobacteriaceae bacterium | reverse complement strand
ATCAGAAATATAATTTACATACCAAGAAATTTCATCTGCATGACCTTCAATAACTACTTTGTATTTTGCCTTCGGATTGATAACGCCAACGGCGCTTCCGTAGGTATCGGTAATAAACTCATCTACATAGGGTTTTAGATAATTCATCCAAATTTTTTGCCCTTCCCATTCGTATCCTGTAGGAGCTGCATTGTTTAAATATTTTTCTAAAAATGTAAGTGATTTTTTAGTTAAGATTGATTTTTTTGCCATTTTATTATTTTTAAGAATGTATTGAGAACAGTTTCTGTATTTGATGTAAAAATAACACGATTTTTTTACTATTCGAAAAAATAAATTATAAAAGTTGTAACAAAAGTTGTTTCTTTGAGACTTATCTATCAATAAAACATAAAAATCAACATAATTATGAAATTAGTCATCAAAGGTTTAACCAAAACATATAAAAATGGTGTAAAAGCTATTGATAATTTAGATCTTGAAATCGGAACAGGAATGTTTGGTTTGTTAGGACCAAACGGTGCAGGAAAATCATCTTTAATGAGAACCATTGCAACTTTACAAAGTCCAGATAGTGGTTCTATTTTGTTTGGAGATATTAATGTTTTAGAAGATAATATTTCGTTGCGAAAAGTATTGGGGTATTTGCCACAATCATTCGGAGTGTATCCAAAAATGTCTGCGGAAGATTTGTTAAATTATTTTGCAACTTTAAAAGGCATCAGTAATAAATCAGAAAGAAATGCGATTGTAAAAGAGGTCTTAGAAATAACCAATTTATACGATGTGAGAAAAAAATATGTGGCAGGTTATTCTGGCGGAATGAAACAACGTTTTGGTATCGCACAATTACTGTTAAATAATCCGAAGTTAATTATTGTTGATGAGCCAACTGCTGGTTTAGATCCCGCAGAAAGAGCACGTTTTTTAAATGTTTTGCGTGAAGTTGGTACAAACTCAACCGTAATTTTTTCAACTCATATTGTAGATGATGTAAAAGAATTATGTAATGAAATGGCAATTTTAAATGGTGGTAGAATCTTAAAACAAACAACACCAATGGATGCAACCAAAGAAATTGAAGGTGCAATTTGGACAAAAATTATTGATAGAGATGAATTGGAAGAAGTAGAGGCGAATTACAATTTATTGTCATCAAACTATAATCAAGACAATACGTTAAATGTAAGAGTACATTCAGCAGAAAAACCATCTGAAGGTTTTGTACAAACTTCTGCGCAGTTAGACGATGTCTATTTTATCGCTTTAAAAGAAGATGAACCAGTTGTAGCTTAATCAACACAAGTTTAAACAATTTAACACATCAACAATTAAACAACATAAAAAAATGTTTACCACCATATTTAAACAAGAAATGAATTACTGGCTTAAAAAACCAGCAACCTATATTTATTTAGGAATCTTTTTATTGCTATCTATCTTTTTAGCTTCTGCTACCGCAGGTATTTTTGATAGTTTAACGGTAACAACGGGTTCATCAAAAATTGTAAACTCTCCATCAGGAATTAACGGATTATTGAACGGATTAACTACGTTTATTCTCTTCTTATTTCCATCTATTATTGGCGTTTCTGTATACAGAGATTATAAGAGTGAAATGCATACTATTTTATACTCGTATCCGTTTACAAAAGCTAGCTATTTATTTGCTAAGTTTTTTAGCTCTTTTTTAATTGTAATGATGATTGTTTTAGTCATTGCTTTCGGAATGATTATTGGTTTTAGAATACCAGGAACCAACTCAGAAATTGTAGGTTCTTTTCAAATAATGGCATATTTACAGTCTTATTTTGTGTATATAATTCCGAATGTATTACTATTCGGAGCCATTGTTTTTGCCGTAGTTACCTTTACAAGAAATATTGCAGCAGGTTTTATTACGGTTATTTTATTGATGTTTATTCAAGGATTAACAGAAGGTTTATTGGGTGAGGAAGAGAACAGATTTATAGCAGCATTATTAGACCCATTTGGTGGTGCAGCAGCAAATTATTACACACGTTATTGGACGGTTTCAGAACAAAACGAACTCTTTTTACCAATAAAAGGTATTATTATTTATAATAGATTATTGTGGTTGGGTGTCGCAACGGTTGTCTTTGGTTTGGTATATAAGTTTTTTACATTCAGTCAAAATGCAGTGTCTTTTTCGTTTAGAAAAAATAAAGGAGAATCTATCAGGAAATCTAATTTCGGAGGCATTACTCGCATCAATTTACCAAAGGTAAATTACGATTTTTCGTTTGCTCAAAATTTAAAAACAATGTGGAAACTATCGAACATCGATTTTAAATACATTGTAAAAAGTTGGGCATTTATTAGTATTGTCTTAGTTGGATTGATAATTGTACTTATTACCCTGTCTCAAGTTGGTCAAATTTTTGGAACAAAAACACTTCCAACTACTTGGAAAATGTTGCGAGGAGCAGGAGGTGCGTTTTCTTTGTCAATAAATATTATTACCTTTTTATATGCAGGTATGTTGGTACACAGAGGTAAAATTGCACGTGTAAATCATTTGGTAGATGTAACTCCAATTCCTAATTGGACATTGCTGCTTTCTAAATTGATAGCCTTATTAAAAATGCAGGCAGTAATGTTGTTTGTCGTATTTTTATCAGGATTTATTTATCAAGTATATAGTGGTTATACCAATTTTGAATTTGGGCATTATTTCTATCAATTATTTGCACTAAATTTTATCCATTTTATCATTTGGGCATTATTGTCGTTGTTTATTCAAACACTGATAGGAAACCCGTATTTAGGCTTATTTATTTTACTAGTAATTGCTATCGGATTGCCATTTTTATCGTTGGCAGGGATTGAGCAATCTATTTTTAAATACAATGCGTCACCAAGTTTTAGCTATACAGATATGAATGGTTACGGAGCAACTATTTATAAATATATGATTCATAAAAGCTATTGGTTGTTAAACGGATTGTTATTTTTGATTTTGGCAAGTTTGTTTTGGGTTCGTGGAATTCCGAATAATTTTCTAGAAAGAATTAAGATTGCAGGTTCTCGATTTAAAGGAAAAACGGCAATTGCATTTGCAGTTTTACTATTGGCTTTCTTCGGATTAGGTTTTAGTATTTATAAAGAAAATAATATTGATAACAAAAGAAGATCATCCAAAGAAAGAGAAAAATTACAGGTAGAGTGGGAGAAAAGCTATAAAAAATACCAAAACTATGCGCAACCAAGAATTGTGGCAGTAAATGTTGATGTGGCTATTTATCCGAAGAAATTAAACTTTAAAGCGTCAGGAAGTTATAAAATGATTAATAAAACGGATGCTGTAATTGATAGCCTGTTTTTAAACCATAATTCGTATATAAACACGTTTACTTTTGATAAAGAAAACACCTTGGTTTTAGAAGATACCATCCAGAATTTCAATATTTATCAGTTAAAAACACCCCTACAACCTGGTGATAGTTTAGAATTGTCTTTTACGGTAAAAAACAAGAAGAATACACGGTTAAGAAAAGTGTCTCCAGTTATTGAGAACGGAACATTTATCAATAATATGCAATTATTTCCTTCCTTCGGATATTCTAGTCAAGGGGAATTAACAGACAATAAAACACGTAAAAAATTCGGGTTGCCTAAAAATGAATTGAAACCGATGCCGTCAGATTCTACTGCCTTAGGAAATACATACATCTCTAAAGATGCAGATTGGATAGATTTTGAAGCAACGGTAAGTACATCCGAAGATCAAATTGCCATTGCACCAGGTTATTTGCAAAAAGAATGGACAAAAGATGGTAGAAAGTATTTTCATTATAAAATGGATAGTAAAATCTTAAACTTCTACGCCTTTAATTCAGCAAGATACGAGGTGAAAAGAGACAAATGGAACGATGTAAATTTAGAAATTTACTATCATAAACCACACACTTATAATTTAGAACGAATGATGAAGGGGATGAAAGCTTCGTTAGATTATAATTCAAAAAACTTTAGCCCATATCAGCACAAACAGTTACGAATTGTAGAGTTTCCAAGTGGTGGATTTGCACAATCATTTCCTAACACCATTCCATTTGCTGGTGATGCAGGTTTTATTGCAGATGTAGATGATACTAAAGAGGGTGGAGTAGATTACCCGTTTGCCATTACCGTGCACGAAGTATCACATCAATGGTGGGCGCATCAAGTAATTGGTGCCGATGTGTTGGGAGCAACGATGTTGTCAGAAAGTCTGTCTGAATATGTTTCATTAAAAGTATTAGAACATCAGCAAGGAAAATCTAAAATGCGTAAATTTTTAAAGAAAGCATTAGATGGCTATTTAACACAACGTACTTTTGAGCGTACAAGAGAAAAAGCATTGATGTATAATGATGGACAAGGATATATTCATTATCAAAAAGGCTCATTGGTTTTTTATGCTTTGAGCGATTATATTGGTGAAGAAAATTTAAACGGAGCGTTAAAAAAGTATGTAGAAAAGGTACAATTCCAAGAACCACCGTACACAACCTCTATTGACATGGTGAATTTCATCAGAAAAGCAACACCAGATTCTTTGCAATATATAATCAAAGATATGTTCGAAACGATTACCTTATATAGAAACAGAATTGTTGATGTAAAATCGACCGAATTAGACAATGGGAAATACAAAGTAGAAATCGAATTTAATGTGAGCAAATACAGAAATGATGAAAAAGGAAAGCGTTATTACGGAGAAAAAATGGGTGATACGCTAACGTATAAAGCAGAAAAAATGAGAAAACCTATTTTATCCGTTCCGTTAGCAGATTATATTGATATCGGTATTTTTGGAGAAGAAAAAGTAGACGGAAAGAAAACCGAGATAGAATTATACTTTAAAAAACATAAAATTACAAGTATAAATAATAAGGTAACTATTATAGTTGATAAAAAGCCAACAGAAGTAGGTGTAGATCCATACAATAAATTAATAGACACAAAATCTGATGATAATAGACGGAAGTTATAGATCTAAATAAATTTAAAAATTAGTCAGGGTTTCACTTTAAGTGAAACCCTGACTTTTTTTATACAATTACCTTATTAAAACGTGTCTTTGTTCTTATCTCTTTTAGAGTAGCGATTTATTGTCTTAAATATCTATAAATCTTATTTTCGGTATCATTTTTGAATTACTCAATTTCAATTACCTTTACAAGCTCAAAACATGACTCCCTTTTTGAAAAAAATCATATACATATATATAGTATTCATTTCGGTAGCCTCCTTTTCGCAAAAAAAAGACTCGTTACCAAAATCATTAGACGATTATGTTCTTGTTAAAGTTGGTGATACACTAACTATTAATTTAGAAGAATTTTCACTGTTGCCAAAACATAAATTCACTTCAAATATAGATAGGCGCTATTATTATTGGTTTCAAAAAAAAGTATTTAAGACATATCCATATGCAAAACTAGCAGGAGAAAGGATAGACAGCTTAAATGCTAGAATAAGCAGAATCAAATCAAAACGGAAAAAGCGGAAGTACATAAAAAGAATGCAAAAGTACTTAGAAGGAGAGTTTACGCAAAAAATAAAAAAGATGACTCGTACCGAAGGGCGTATCTTATTAAAGTTGATTCATCGTCAAACAGGTAAAACAGTTTTTCAAAATATTAAAAAATTAAGAAGTGGTTGGAAAGCATTTTGGTACAATGCATCTGCCAATTTATTTAGAATCTCTTTAAAAGAAGAATACCATCCAGAATCTGTAAATGAAGATTATTTAATAGAAGATGTTCTGCAACGTGCTTTTATGGATGATAAGTTACAGAAGCAACCCTCGAAATTAATTTTTGATTTTACAGAGATCTCTGCAAAAAAGAAAGGAATAGTAGATGTTGAGAGGTATAAAAAGATGTTTGCAAAACAAAGGAAGCGTAAGAAGAAGATTAAAAAGTAATTTTATTTATTATTAAATAACTTTTTCTATTTTTTTTCTTATGATATTTCTCTTGTTTTCCTCTTTTTTTTTGTTTTGAGAATGTTGCTTTGTGGT
>CAZZNK010000110.1:0-6401 GCA_964655585.1 uncultured Flavobacteriaceae bacterium | reverse complement strand
CCTAAAACTCGAATTGCTTTTATGTTTGATGAATGCGCTTGGTCTGACAAATAAATAACTGCTTTCGAAAAATCATCACCACATTTAATTCTTCTTGCAGTAACCAATGCCGTTAAATTTGCCATAGAACCACCACTTGTAAAAAGTCCTCCTCCTTTTTTTACAGGAAAATCAAACATTTTTAACAACCAGTTCATGGTTACAATTTCTAACTCTGCTGCTGCTGGAGATGCAACCCAACCCCCTGAAAAAACATTAAACCCTGTAGCTAAAGTATCTGCCAAAGTACTAATATAATTACTTGGTCCAGGCACAAATGAATATGATTTGGGGTGAGAAGTAATATTACTATTTGGTATTACATTTTTCATTACAAAATCTAACACCTCATTTTGTGGTGTTGGTTCTTCTGGAGCTTCCTGTAAAAAAACAACATCCATTTCTTCTCTAGAAGCAATAGATACTGGCTTTTTTTCTTCTAAGGTATCAAAATGATCAACAATTAAATCTATGATTTTATAACCATAAGATTTCATTTCTTCTTTCGATAAATCAAACGCAGATTTCATTTTATTTATTTTTTTTTTGCAAAGTTAATCGATTGCTTTTTTCTTTTGAATATTTTCTCTTTAAATTTTACAAAAACTTTCACTTTTAAGATTCATTCCATCAATTTACTTTTGTGTATTTTTGTTGCAAAATACGGACTATTGAAAAACACACTTCTCTTATTATTTCTTTTTCTAACTACTTTTGGATACTCACAAAACAAGCCTAAAAAGATTAAAATTATTTTCTCAAATTATAGTTATTTTGATGAAAATAAATTTCCTGGTGCCACCATTTTTCTTGGAAATGTAAAAATGGCACACGAAGGTGCTATTTTAGAGTGTAAAAAAGCATTATACTATAAAGAAAAAAACTTTTTTAAAGCGCTAGGAAATGTAATTATCAAACAAGGAGATACCATTACACAAACTAGTGATTATACTGATTATGATGGAAACTCAAAGCAAGCTCTTTCTTGGGGAAATGTTGTTTTAAAGGACCCTGAAATGACCTTAACTACGGATACGCTACATTTTGATAGGTTAAACCAAAAGTTATATTACCAGAATTTTGCAACTATAAAAGACCAAACGAATATCCTAAAAAGTAAAAAAGGAAACTATTATTTAGAAAATAAAAAATTTACAGCCACAAATACGGTTACCGTTGTAAACCCAGAACATTTTTTAGAATCTAATCATTTAGATTATTACACCAATTCTGGTTTGGCCTATTTATACGGAGCATCAACCATTACAAATTCAAAAAACAAGAATAAGATTTATTGCGAACGTGGTTTTTATGATACCAAAACTGATATTTCTTACTTTGTAAAAAATGCTAAACTATTTCTAAAAGACAGAACGATTACTGGTGATAGTTTGTACTATGACAAACGCAAAGGTTTTGCATCTGCAACTAATAATATTAAAATAATAGATACTGTCCAAAATTTTGTTACCAAGGGAAACTATGCAGAAATATTTGAACATAAAGACTCTTTGTTTATTATTAAAAGAGCTGTAGCAATTTCTTTGATGGAAAAGGATTCTATGTATGTTCATGGAGATACTATTTTAGTAACAGGAAAAGCGAAACATCGTATTGTTAGAACCTATCATAATGTAAAAATATTTAAATCTGACTTACAAGGAAAATGCGATTCTTTACATACAGATCAATCTACAGGGCTTACTAGAATGTTTAAAAACCCTGTACTTTGGTCGGGTAAAAACCAAATTACAGGAGATAGTATTCACCTCATTTCAAATCCGAAGACAGAAAAATTAGATTCATTAAAAATTCTAAATAATGCTTTAATCATAGAAAAAGATTCTTTGGCAAAAAATATTTTCAACCAAATAAAAGGCAGAAATATGTACGGAAAGTTTTTTGAAAATAAATTAAAAACATTGTATGTAAAAGGAAATGCTGAGGCACTTAACTTTAATAGAAATGAGCAACAAGTGTTAGAAACTATTACCAAACAATTGTGTAGTAATATTGAATTTGAGTTAGAAAATAATGAAGTTATCTATATAAAATGCTTCAAAAAAACTGAAGGAAAAACGTTTCCACCATCTCTATTTCCTGAAAAAGACAGAAAATTAAAAGGTTTTGTTTGGCGAGAAAAGGAACAGCCAAAAACAATGGAAGATATTTTTATTGAGGATAAAAAAACAACTCTAAAAACAAAGAATAAAAAAGAGAAAAAATTACCTTTAAAACCTAAGCTCAAAAATAAAAAGGCACTACCAAAAAGGAAAATAGATAAAGAATTAAAAATTGGAGTGAAAAGAAAAAACTAAATGAAATCTGATTTTTTCACATACCAAGCACAAACAACTCCGCATCCACTTGCATTAGAAATTTCTCATGCCAAAGGGGGTTATATCTACGATACATCAAACAAAAAATATTTAGATTTTATTGCTGGGGTTTCTGCTAATAGCCTGGGACACAATCATCCGAAGGTTACACAAGCAATCAAAAATCAGCTAGATAAATTTACACATGTAATGGTATATGGGGAATTTATACAACAGCCTCAATTAGAATTATGTAAAGCATTGGCAAAGACATTGCCTAAAAATTTATCATCTGTATATTTAACAAACTCTGGTACAGAAGCTACAGAAGGCGCATTAAAATTAGCAAAACGATTTACAGGAAGAAGCGAAATGATTACTGCAAAAAACGCCTATCACGGAAACACACAAGGTGCCATGAGTGTTTGTGGAGCAGAAAAACAAAATAGTGCTTTTAGACCGTTAATTCCTGGAACAAAATTTATTGAGTTTAATAACGAAGATAATCTAAAGAAAATTACGTCAAAAACGGCTGCGGTTATTTTAGAAACTATACAAGGTGGTGCAGGTTTTATTGAACAAAAAAACAACTATTTACACAAAGTAAAACAACGTTGTATAGAAGTTGGCGCTTTGTTAATTTTAGATGAAATTCAAACTGGTATTGGGCGTACTGGTACTTTTTGGGGGTTTGAAAACTACAATGTAACTCCAGATATTCTTATTACAGGCAAAGGTTTGGGTGGTGGTATGCCTATTGGCGCCTTTATTGCTTCTTTTGAAATGATGCATACCTTAAAAGAACATCCAAAATTAGGGCATATTACTACGTTTGGCGGGCATCCTATAATTGCAGCAGCAGGATTGGCAACTGTACAAGAAATTATGTCGTCTAACTTAATTGATGAAGTAAAAAGAAAAGAAAAATTATTTAGAAACTATTTACAACATCCCTTAATTAAAGAAATTAGAGGAAAAGGATTGATGTTAGCTATTCTAGTAGAAACGCCAGAATTGGCATCAAAAATAATTTTAAAATCCCTAGAAAAAGGCTTGTTATTGTTTTGGTTATTATTTGAAGGAAAAGCGATTAGAATTACACCGCCACTCACTATTTCTGATGCTGAAATTAAAGAAGGTTGTGAAATTTTATTAGAAGTTTTAGATACTCTTTCTAAAGAATAATTATTGATTTCTATCAACTCTTATCACCCTAAAAGTATTAGAGTTTATCGTTATCCGTATATTGTTTTCTGAATTTGTAATATAAAAAAATTCCGATTTTTATAAAGAAATTTCTTGTTTATTCTTTTATAAACAAGCACTGTATAACAAATATTTTCTAAAACACCTTACTTATTTACAACTGTATTTAATTAGTTTTTAGACAATTACTCTACGGATAACTTATCTAGTAACTTCCGTACTTTGTCACTATTCCAATTGGCAGCCCCCGTTTTTTTAATAACTATTTTTCCTTTTTTATCAACAATAAAAGTGGTGGGAACCGTTTTACTATAAAACAATTCTGGACTCTGAGTTTTTTGGTTGTAAGTTGGTAAATTATATCCTTTGTCTATGTAGAATTTTTGCACTTTCGCCCAATCTTCATTCGTTACAAACAGAAAAGTAGCTTTATCTTTATAATCATCATACAGTTTTTGCATACTTGGCATTTCTGCAATACATGGCGGACACCAAGTTGCCCAAAAGCTAACAAAAACTACCTTATTTTCTTGTTTATTAAAATCAACGTCATCCGTATTTAATCCTTTTAAATACCAGTTGTAAGAAGTTAATTGTTGTTGATCTTCTGTGTTTTCTATAGATGGGGCAAAAGATATTAAACGTATAAAATACGCTTTTGTTGGTGGGTATAACAACAACCCAATCAAGATTACAAATGCTATGTTTGATACTGCTTTCTTTGTGATTTTCATAGTGCAAATATCGATATTCTAAGTTTTACTTACAAAAAAACTCCTAAATTTCTTTAGGAGTTTTTCTATATTAATCTAGCAAATATTATGCATTTTCTTTTTTAATCAAATTCAATGCAGAACCTTCTTTAAACCATGCTATTTGACCTTCATTATAAGTATGGTTTAATTTGATAGTATCTTTAGAACCCTCTGTGTGTACAATTTCTAAAGTCAACTGTTTTCCCTGAGAAAAAGCTGTTAAATCTGTAAAATTAAACGTATCATCCTCTTTAATTAAATCATAATCTGCTTCATTGGCAAACGTCAATCCTAACATTCCTTGTTTTTTCAAGTTGGTTTCATGAATACGAGCAAACGATTTTACAATTACAGCAACCACACCTAAATGACGTGGTTCCATTGCGGCATGCTCTCTTGACGAACCTTCTCCATAATTATGCTCACCAACCACAATTGATGCTACATTAGCAGCTTTATAAGCTCTTGCAGTTGTTGGTACAGCTCCAAACTCACCCGTTAATTGATTTTTTACTTTATTAGTCGCTTCTCCAAAAGCATTTACGGCTCCTATCAAACAATTCTCTGAGATATTATCTAAATGCCCTCTAAAACGCAACCAAGGTCCTGCCATAGAAATATGGTCTGTAGTACATTTTCCTTTCGCTTTTATTAATAATTTTGCGCCAGAAACATTTCCTTTTATCGGAGTAAAAGGAGTTAATAATTGTATTCTTTTTGATGTAGGGTTTACAGTAACCACTATACCAGAACCGTCTTTCATTGGAGCAACAAAACCAGGGTCTTCAACATCAAAACCTTTTGGTGGCAACTCAAAACCTGTTGGCTCTTCTAACATTACTTCTTCACCGTTTTTATTGATAAGTTTATCGGTCATCGGATTAAAGTCTAGCTTTCCAGAAATTGCTACTGCAGCTACCATTGATGGTGATGCTACAAAAGCGTGTGTATTCGGGTTTCCATCTGCTCGTTTCGAAAAGTTTCTATTAAATGAATGAACAATCGTGTTTTTTGGTTGATTTTCTGCCCCTTCTCTAGCCCATTGACCAATACAAGGTCCACAAGCGTTCGTAAAGATTTTCGCATTCAAATTTTCAAAAATATCTAACAAACCATCACGTTCTGCTGTATAACGAACTTGTTCAGAACCTGGGTTGATACCAAATTCTGCTTTGGCAACCAATCCTTTATCAACCGCTTGTTTTGCTATGGATGCTGCTCTAGACAAATCTTCGTAAGAAGAGTTGGTACAAGAACCTATTAAACCCCATTCTACTTGTAAAGGCCAACCGTTTTTAGTTGCTTTTTTAGTCATTTCTTTACCTACTGGTGTAGCCAAGTCTGGTGTAAAAGGACCGTTTAAATGTGGCACTAATTCGTCTAAATTAATTTCAATTACTTGATCAAAATACTGCTCTGGGTTTTCATAAACTTCATCATCACCTGTTAAATACTCTTTTATTTCGTTTGCTGCATCTGCAATTTCTGCTCTATCGGTTGCTCTTAAGTATCTTTCAATCGATGCATCATAACCAAACGTAGACGTGGTTGCTCCTACTTCTGCTCCCATATTACAAATAGTTCCTTTTCCTGTTGCAGAAAGTGCTTTTGCTCCTTCTCCAAAATACTCAACAATACAATCTGTACCTCCTTTGGCAGTTAAAATTCCTGCTACTTTTAAAATAACATCTTTTGATGCCGTCCAACCAGATAATGTACCTGTTAACTTTACACCAATTAATTTTGGAAACTTCAATTCCCAAGGCATTCCTGCCATTACATCAACTGCGTCTGCACCACCTACTCCAATAGCAATCATTCCTAACCCACCAGCATTTACTGTATGAGAATCTGTACCAATCATCATTCCTCCAGGAAATGCATAATTTTCTAATACTACTTGGTGTATAATTCCTGCTCCTGGTTTCCAAAAACCGATACCATACTTATTTGAAACTGATGCTAAAAAATTAAATACTTCACTAGATGTATTTAATGCATTTTGTAAATCTTTATCTGCACCAATTTTTGCTTGAATTAAGTGATCACAATGCACTGTTGTTGGTACTGCAACTTCTTTTTT
>CAZZNK010000109.1:0-6480 GCA_964655585.1 uncultured Flavobacteriaceae bacterium | reverse complement strand
AAGAAGTAGTTTCTGCAGCGGATGTTTGTATAGAAATTCCGCAATTAGGCACCAAGCATTCGTTAAATATTTCGGTAAGTTGTGGTGTGGTACTTTGGGATTTGTTTTGTAAGTTGAGGTAATTTTTTAATTCTATGTCATTCCGACCGTAGCGGAGGAATCACATCCTGAGAAATATCCAAAGAAAAAAAGTATAAAATTTTAGCACTATGAGGTTTCTCCTATTGTCGAAATGACACGATACACTTATCAGAATTACAATCTACTTTACTTATTCGTCAGACTAAAAATCTTACTTAAATAATGAGATTTCTATATTCCACTTTGCTACAATAGAAATGACATACTCTTTATCATTCCAATCTCCTTGTTATTTTGACTTCGCTCAAGATAAACTAAATTCCTAGAATTATTTTAGCAATCATAAAGTAGATTAAAATTCCAAAAATATCATTACTGGTAGTAATAAATGGCCCTGTTGCAATGGCAGGATCAATACCCCTTTTGTCTAAAAACAAGGGAACAAATGTTCCTATAATTCCCGCTACAACAATTACAATAACTAACGATACAGAAACTGCCAATGCTGTTTTAAAGTCTTGTTTCCAAACAAAAACAAAAATAAATAAGAATATAGCGAGTAGTAAACCATTTAAAGCGGCTAAAAGCATTTCTTTTATCAACCTATTTTTAATACTTCCTTTTATATCATCATTTGCTAAACCTTGTACAATAATAGCTGAAGATTGTACACCAACATTTCCTGCCATCGCCGCAATTAATGGTGTTAAGAAAAATAATACTGGAAATCCTTCTAGAATTTCATCAAAATCTCCCATAATAAGTGCCGCTCCAATTCCGCCTAATAGCCCTAAAAACAACCAAGGTAAACGTGCTTTTGTGAGTTGTAAAATACTGTCATCTGCTTCAACATCTTGTGTAATACCTGCCGCTAATTGGTAATCTTTTTCTGCCTCTTCTTTAATAACATCTACAATATCATCAATCGTAATTCTCCCCACTAAAACATTTAATTCATTTACAACAGGAATCGCTTCTAAATCGTATTTACGCATAATATTTGCCACCTCTTCTGCTTCGTCATTTACGTTTACAGCATCTACTTTTGGAATATATACTTCAGAAATTTGGGTTCTTGTAGAGGTAACTAATAAATCTTTTAAAGACAACCGTCCTTTTAGTTTTCCATTGTCATCAACTACATAAATAGAGTGGACTCTAGAGACGTCTTCTGCCTGAATTCGCATTTCTTTAACGCACTTTAAAACGGTCCAGTTTTCATTGACTTTTACAAGCTCTTTTGCCATCAACCCTCCCGCAGAATCTTCATCATAGCGCAATAAATCTACAATATCTTTAGCGTGCTCTTCATCTTCAATTTCAGACATTACCTCTTGCTTTCTTTCCTCAGGAAGTTCAGCAATAATATCGGCAGCATCATCAGTGTCTAACTCATCAATTTCTTCGGCAATTTCTTTGGCGGATAGTTCTTTTAAGATTTTTTCTCGAACATCATCATCTACATCCATTAAAACTTCAGAAGTAGTTTCACTATCTAATAATTTGATGATATAGATGGCTTCATCAAACGGAATTTCATCTAAAATTTCTGCAATATCTGCATGGTGTATTTCACCCAAAAGTTCAGAAAGAGGTACATCCTTTTTTTGTTGGATATAACTCGTAATGTTTTCTAAAAGTTCTTTGGTAATTTCAAATGCCATTTGCTGCTATTTTTGCGGTCAATTTGATAAATTCTTGTACCGATAATTGTTCGGGACGCATCGCAAAGATAGGGTCTTCTTTTAAAGAATCCGAAAGTTTGAAGGTTTTTAAACTTCCTCGGAGCATTTTTCTTCGTTGATTAAAGGCTGTTTTTACCACTCTAAAAAATAGTTTTTCATCAACAGGTAATGAAAAATCTTTTTTTCTAGTAAATCTAATCACACCAGAATCTACTTTTGGTGGCGGATTAAAAACTGTTGGAGGAACAGTAAACAAATACTCAACATCAAAAAAAGCTTGCGTTAAAACCGATAAGATTCCGTACACTTTACTACCTGCTTTTTCAGCAATTCGTTTGGCTACTTCTTTTTGAAACATACCCGCAAACTCGGGCACAAATTCTCTATATTCTATCGCTTTAAAAACAATTTGTGTAGAGATATTATAGGGGAAATTACCAATAATAGCAACTTGCTCTTTTTTAAAAATATCGGATAAATTTATCCGTAAAAAATCTCCTTGAATAATGGTAAATTTTTCTTTAGATGTATTTAATTTGATATGTTCTAAAGGAAAAGATTCTTGTAAATATGCTACCGATTCTCTGTCGAGCTCCATAACCGTAATTTTCGGTTTTTTTTGCAATAAATACTTCGTTAAAACTCCCATTCCTGGGCCAATTTCTAGCACATGGTTGTAATCTGTACCAATTAAAGAATCCGCAATTTTTTTTGCAATACTTTCATCGGTTAAAAAGTGTTGTCCTAAATGTTTTTTTGCTCTAACAGTCATTTTATTGTTTTTAATTACTCACAGATTTTGGGTAAAACTCATTGATAATTTTTAATTCGGTTCGAAAAGCGAGCATTTTATTTCCAAATTTTCGCAATCCTTCTACACGAAGTTTGTCTGCATCGAATTTATAATAATTATCTAAATCTTCGCGTATTTTTACTCTGTACTGAATGGAATAAGTTGTACCAACCTCATCATCAACCAAAACCTGTGTAAGTTTTGCGCTTGTAAATTTACCTGTTGCTAATACCGTTTCAATATGGGTTTCTATCCAAACCAACCATTCATTATGAATGCTGTCGTCTATATTTATTGTGATGTTATATATGTACATTTTTCTGTAATTAATTTTACGACAAAGGTCGCAAAGTTTTTTGCAACGAATAAATTTTTTAAACTGTTTATTATCTGTTACTAAACGGGGTATTATATACCGTCTCCACGCAGTTTTCTAAATTTTTTCCTGGCATCAATTAAATAAATGCTAGAAGGAAAATCGAAAATTATTTTTTGATAATATTCTGATGCTTTTTCAGTGTTATTTAATTGATTTTTGTATAATTCTGCCAATTCATACAGAGAATCATCAACTAAAATACCTTCTGCATTTATAGTGATTAAGCGAGTAAAATTAAAAATGGCTTTGTTGTATTTTTTTTGTTTGATAAATAATTCTGCTTGTTTAAACAACGCTTCATATTCAATTGGATGCCCTTTAAATTGTGTGATGATTTCTGTTAAAATAACAATTGCTTCGTTATTTTTATTTTGATATGCCAACAAATCTGCTTTTGCGTATTGAATTAATCCAGAGGGAATGGAATCTACAGGTTCATTGTCTGTAATTTTTAGGTATAAATCTACGGCATCATTTGCAATGAGTTGTGTTACTGAGCCTTTTAGGATTTTTAATTGTGCTTTTGCCCATCTAAAATCGCCTTTAAAATAAGAGGTTTGTGCTACTTTAAAACGAGCTTCTTGTGCTAATTGATGATTTTTTAGCTGTGTTTGAATTTGCGAAAAATAAATCAATGCCTTGTTATACTTTCCTGTAAAGACCAAAACGTCTCCTAATTTTAGTTTTATTTTTGCTTTTTGAAACTTTGAAGCTGTAAACTTTAGAGCATTTTCTAATACCTTTTTAGCGTTTTCTGGTTTGTTTTTCTGAAAAGTTAAAAAATCGGCATAGGCAATTTGTATATTTAAGGTTGAGGTGTTTTTACCATATTCTGTAAAAATAGATTGAAAGAAGGTTGCTGTTTTTGAGCTTTTTTGTGCAATTAAAACTTTTGTTTTGTACAACAAAGCAACTAATTTTTCTTCTTTATAATTAGAATTTTCTAATATAAAATCGAAACATTTTTGGGCAACATCATTATTTTTATTTTCGAAAGCCGTTTTACCTAAAGAGGTAATGTTATAAAGTGTTCCTTGGTTTCTCTGAAACAATGCTTTTTCTTGAATTAAGGCTTTGTTGTAATCTTTTTGTTGCGTAAATAACCAACTTAACAGTATATTCCAAACATTTTTTGGGTTGCTGATAGATTTTCGTAATAGTGTTTTTTTGAATAAAATATTGTTACTATTTTCAGCATCGTCAGTAATGTATTTGCTAGAAAAACGTTGAACGGTATTTAGATATTTTTCGTTTTTATCAACCAAATTGATATAGGATTGAAACATTTTTTCGAACATCCCTTTTTCGCCATAAATCTGTGCAATTTGAAAGCTGTAATTTGCATTCGGATTTTTTTGCATTGTTTTTTGGTACGCTTTTATAGCGTTATCTAAAAGGTTATAATCTTTAAAAAAACGAGCAATAATTCCGCCAAAATTCGGATTTTTATCAATAGAATTTAATGCTTTTTTATAATATTTTTTTGCGAGTTCTTGTTGTTTTTTACGCTCATAGTTATACCCTAACAAAACATTAAAAAAAGCCTGTTTTGGATGTTTTTTTAGTTGATTTATTAAAAAAACTTCAGCAACATTAAAAGAATTAGTTTCTTGATAGCATGATACTAGTCTTTTTAAATAAGAAGTGTTGTATGGGTTTTTATTGTATAATTTTTTATAAATCTGAGTTGCTTTTTCATAGGCACCTTGTTGATAATAATTTTCTGCGAGCAAAAAATCATTTTGGGCAATGGTGGTTTGAAAAACAAGAAAAGTTAGTAGAAATAAAAAGCGTTTCATACATCCAAAGGTAAAAACTAAAACGTTAAAATTGTATTAAAAACAGATCATTTTAAAAAAGCCTTGTAACATTTTGGCACGACTCTTGTCTAAGGTATATAAGAACTAACAAATTTTTTATGATGAATCAATTTACAAAACAATACGAAGTCGCTAAAACAAATGCTGTTGAGTTTATGAAATTAGGGCAAATAAGCAACTATTTCAATGCATTATTAGAAATGAATAAATACAAAAGGTTGATGATCGCTGTTATTGCGAATTAAAAAATGTTTTTTGTTTAAGTGTTTTTTGTGGAGAGTTAACAGTCTCATAAAAACGCTTACTGAATACTGATTATTAAAATTAATCAATCATATTAAAACCACAATAAGGTACCAAAACCTCTGGGATTTTAATACCCTCTTCGGTTTGATAATTTTCTAAAATTCCAGCCAGTACTCTTGGTAATGCTAAAGAACTTCCGTTTAAGGTGTGTGCTAATTGACTTTTTCCTTCTTTATTCTTAAAACGCAGTTTTAATCTGTTTGCTTGAAAGGTTTCAAAATTTGAAGCAGAACTAATTTCTAACCATCTATCTTGAGCAGTAGAAAACACTTCGAAATCGAAGGTTAAGGCAGCTGTAAAACCTGTGTCTCCGCCACATAAACGTAAAATTCTGTAGGGTAATTTTAATTCTCGTAAAATGTCTTTGATATGATTTACCATTCCGTCTAAAGCAGCGTATGAGTTATCAGGATGTTCAATTCGTACAATTTCTACTTTATCAAATTGATGCAATCTGTTTAAGCCTCTAACGTGTGCACCATAACTACCAGCTTCTCTTCTAAAACAAGGTGTGTAACCTGTACATAGAATAGGGAAATCGCTTTCTGACACTAAATTACCTCGAAACATATTGGTGATTGGCACTTCTGCTGTGGGGATTAAATACAAATTATCCGTAGCATCATGATACATTTGCCCTTCTTTGTCTGGCAATTGCCCTGTTCCAATACCTGAAGCTTCGTTAATTAAATATGGAACTTGGTATTCTGTATAACCAGCGGCTGTATTTTTATCTAAAAAATAGGCGATTAATGCACGTTGTAATCTTGCTCCTTTTCCTTTATAAACAGGAAACCCAGCACCTGTAATTTTTGTACCTAATTCAAAATCTATGATGTCATATTTTTTAACCAACTCCCAGTGTGGTAAGGCATTTTTGTGTAATTTAGGAATGGTTCCTTCGTTAAAAATTTCTTCATTATCTTCTTCAGAATTTCCTGCTTTTACAGAAGTATGCGGAATATTAGGAATTTGGTATAGCAATTCTTGTAATGTATTAGAAATTGCGTTTAATTCCTCTGTCAATTCTTTTGATTTTTCTTTTAATTGACTGGTTTTTTCTTTGATGATGTTGGCTTTTTGTATTTCGCCAGATTTAAAAAGAAGTCCGATTTCTTTTGATAATTTATTAGATTCTCCCAATGCATCATCTAATAAAACCTGTGTTGCTCTACGAGATTCATCCGTAGTAATTACAGTATTAATAATAGTTTCGGCGTTTGCAAAATTACGTTTTGCTAACCCGTCTAAAACAGTTTGTTTATTTTCTCTAATAAATGAAACTTGTAACATCTTTTTAAATTTTTAAGAACCGCAAAGATACATATTGAAGTTGAAAATTAGAAGTTGCAGGTTGTAAGTTTCAGGGCAAACTCATACTTTTATTTTTAACACCTTTAGCAAATACTGATTATC
>CAZZNK010000108.1:0-6732 GCA_964655585.1 uncultured Flavobacteriaceae bacterium | reverse complement strand
TGTTATCCGATAAAAGGCAAAAGACCGCTTCGCTGAAAGACATAAGAATAAACAACTAACTATAACGAATAGACAGGCAACTTCTTAAGTGGATACATCTTTTTTTAAAGTGTAATAGCAAAAAAACAAGATGTGTCTATGTTTAAAAGACTTCATTGATTGCTATATATGGCTTTTAAATATAATTATAGATTTTAATCGGACACTAATAATTTTAAATATCATTTTCTTAAAATATTATCTTATTTTTTACTATATTCTTAAAAAACATCCTTCATTAATGTATTTTAAGCAGTAAAAAACTCATTTGTTCTTCTTAAATTTGCAATACTTCAAAAAATAGTAGCATCATAAAAAATATTTATAAAATGGCAAAAATAATATACACAAAAACAGACGAGGCTCCTGCCTTGGCAACACATTCTTTTTTACCCATTGTAAAAGCATTTACAAACTCTTCTAATATCGAAATTGAAACAAAAGATATTTCTTTAGCGGCAAGAATTTTAACAAACTTCTCTTCTTATTTAAAAGAGAATCAAAAAGTAGTAGATGCCTTAGCAGAATTAGGTGAATTGGCAAAAAAACCAGAAGCAAACATCATCAAACTACCTAATATTAGCGCTTCTGTACCTCAATTAAAAGTGGCAATTAAAGAATTACAAGCCCTAGGCTATGCCATTCCTAATTATGTAGATGAACCAAAAACTGATGAAGAAAAAGCGATTGCAACAGCTTATGGTAAAGTAAAAGGCTCTGCCGTAAATCCTGTATTGCGAGAAGGAAATTCTGACCGTAGAGCACCCAAAGCAGTAAAAAACTATGCTCGCAAAAACCCACATTCTATGGGAGCTTGGAGCGAAGATTCTAAAACACATGTTGCCACAATGAGCGAAGGAGATTTTGCACATAACGAGCAATCTGTTACCGTTCCTAAAGCAACAACTATTAGAATTGAGCATGTTTCTACAGACGGAACTAGTACTCTTTTAAAAGAAGTACCTCTTTTAGCTAAAGAAATTATTGATGCCACTGTTTTAAGTAAAAAAGCATTACTCACTTTCTTAGAAACTCAAATTGCCGACGCAAAAGAAAAAAACATCCTCTTTTCGTTACATATGAAAGCTACTATGATGAAGGTTTCTGACCCCATTATTTTTGGGCACGCAGTTCGTACGTTCTTTAAAGATGTTTTTGAAAAATACAATGCTGTTTTTGAAAAAATTGGCGTGGATGTAAACAACGGTTTCGGAAATTTATTGAGTAAGATTCAAGAATTACCAGAAAATCAACGCAAAGAAATAGAAGGTGCTATTAAAACTGCTTTTCAAAACAACCCAGACGTGGCCATGGTAAATTCTGATAAAGGAATTACCAATTTACATGTACCGAGTGATGTTATTATTGATGCCTCTATGCCTGCAATGATTAGAACTTCAGGACAGATGTGGAATAAAGAAGGGAATCAACAAGACACCAAAGCGGTAATTCCAGATAGTTCGTATGCAAAACTATACCAAGTAACCATTGATTTTTGTAAAAAACATGGTGCTTTCGACCCAACAACCATGGGAACCGTACCAAATGTTGGTTTGATGGCTCAAAAAGCTGAAGAATATGGCTCTCACGATAAAACGTTTGAAATTTCTTCGGATGGAAAAATTTATGTCACTGATGATACTGATGAGATTTTAATGGTACATCAGGTAGAAAAAGGTGATATTTGGCGTATGTGTCAAGTAAAAGATGCCCCCATTCAAGATTGGGTAAAATTAGCCGTAACTAGAGCAAAAGCATCTGGGATGCCTGCTGTTTTTTGGTTGGATGAAAAAAGAGCGCATGATAGAGAAATCATCAAAAAAGTAAATCAATATTTACCAAACCACGATACTACTGGATTGAATATTCAGATTTTATCACAAGAAAAAGCTACTCAATTTACACTAGATAGAATTAAAGACGGAGAAGACACTATTTCGGTTACAGGAAATGTGCTGAGAGATTATTTAACCGATCTTTTTCCTATTTTAGAATTAGGAACATCCGCAAAAATGCTATCGATTGTACCATTGATGAATGGTGGCGGATTGTTTGAAACTGGCGCTGGTGGTTCTGCTCCAAAACATGTACAGCAATTTGTAAAAGAAAACCATTTGCGTTGGGATTCTTTAGGTGAATTTTTAGCCTTAGCTGTTTCTTTAGAACATTTAGGAACATCAACCAATAACGAAAAAGCATTGATATTGGCTGAAACTTTAGACGATGCTACCGATACATTATTGGAAAACAAAAAAGGACCATCAAGAAAAGTAAACGAGTTAGACAATAGAGGAAGTCATTTTTATTTAGCCATGTACTGGGCAGAAGCGTTGGCAGCACAAAAGAAAAACTCCGCTTTAAAAGAGCAGTTTACTCCTATTGCAAAAGAAATGAGAAATAATGAAACTAAAATTGTTGAAGAACTCAATAGCGTTCAAGGTGTTTCTTTAGATTTAAAAGGATATTATATGAATGATGATGCGTTAACAAGTAAAGCAATGCGCCCAAGTAATTTATTCAATAATATATTGAATAGTATTTAATTTGGAAACTCCTTTTTTTTAATATTGTCCAAAATCAAAAAGGCAGGGAATATCCCCTGCCTTTTTACATTTCTTTTCCCTTTTCACTCTTTATATAACTATTATTTTATCATAGTAACTACACGTTGTGGCAATGGTGCTTCATAACCTGCACTCCCTAAAGCTTCTACTATTTTTTGTCTAGTGTCCCAATACACATCCCAGTAATCATCGCAAGTTACATATGGTAAGGCCAATAATTCTACACTATTTGTACCTAAATTATTTACCACAACTCTTGGCTCCTTCCCTATTTTCTTCAATACTTTTTTATCATCGTCTAATACTCCCAAAACAATCTTTTTTGCTTTTTGAATATCAGAACCATAACGAATAGCAAATGGCATATCGACCCTTAAATTTCCAATAGTTGATAGATTTATAATTTTACCTGCGGTAATTGATGCGTTTGGTATGATAACTGTTTCATTCTGAAAAGTTTCTATAATAGTTACAAATACTGATATTTCTTTTACAAAACCAAAAGCATCATTGCTCTTAATCAAATCGCCCACTTTAAAAGGCTTGAAAATTAGCAACATAATTCCTGATGCCAAATGCCCCAAAGAACCATTAAATGCCATACCAATTGCAACACCAGCACCAGCTATTAATGCTGCAAAAGATGCTGTAGGAACACCTACAATGCCTGCAATAGAAATAATTAACAATACTTTAAAAATAAAACCAATTAAGGTTAATAAAAACGGTCGTAACGTTTCATCAATACGCTTATTTTCAAAAGCTTTAGAAATTCCTTTTATTAATATTCTGATAATCCAAAACCCAATAATTAATGTAGCTAAAGCACCTATAAGCTTCAATCCCCAATTTCCAACTCCTGATGCGATGGCATCATAAAAGTTTGCCAATGATTCGTTAATAGTTTTCATTTTTTATCTCCTTTTTTTATTTGTATCTATTTTTAAGACACAAAAAAAGTTAATCCGTCACTTTTTATAAGTTTTATTTATATTATAGCTTATTATCAGTATTTTTGAAAAATGAATTTTACCAAAACTACCGAGCAATCTTCTAAATACAATCATTTAGAAAAAATGAGTGTTACAGATTTATTAAAGAACATTAATAATGAAGATAAAACCGTTCCGTTAGCTGTTGATAAAGCATTGCCTCAAATAGAAAAACTGACCAAACAAATTGTAGAAAAGCTACAAAACGGTGGTCGCTTATTCTATATCGGCGCAGGTACAAGCGGACGATTAGGTGTTTTAGATGCCTCAGAATGCCCACCAACTTTTGGTGTTTCTTATGAATTAGTAATCGGCTTAATAGCTGGTGGAGATGCCGCTATTAGAAAAGCAGTTGAGTTTGCTGAAGATGATACAAAACAAGGTTGGAGAGACTTACAGAACCATCATATTTCTAACAAAGATGTTGTAATTGGTATTGCTGCATCTGGCACAACTCCATATGTAATTGGTGCGTTAGAAAAATGCAATAAAAATAATATTATTACGGGTTGTATTACGTGTAATCAAGGAAGTCCTCTTGCTACAACAGCTCAATTTCCTATTGAAGTTATTGTAGGACCTGAATTTGTTACAGGAAGTTCTAGAATGAAAGCAGGAACAGCACAAAAACTGATTTTGAATATGATTTCTACCGCAACGATGATTCAACTTGGTAAAATAAAAGGAAATAAAATGGTTGATATGCAACTCTCTAACAATAAATTGGTAGACAGAGGTATAAAAATGTTAGTTGCTGAACTAAATATCGACCAAGAAACTGCAAGCGCACTATTAGAAAAACATAAAAATGTAAGAACTGCAATTTTGAATTATAAAAAATGAGCACAAACTACAAAACTTTAGAAAAAGGAATAAAGCAATTACTTATTACATTTTCCTTATTAATTTTCTCTCCGATACTTTTAAATATTTCTTTCAAAGCTTTAAAAAAATATACAGAAAGTCCTGAAATTTTTATCGCATATGGATTGTTAGCTTTAAGCATTCTATCTGTTTTATTTACTGTTTTTTTATTATTTAAAACGTTTAAAACATTTTTAGACGCATTGTTTAACAAATAAAATGTGAGTAAAATAAAATCTACAAATAATTTTTTTAATTGGGAGCATTGGCCAACATTTATGTTCTATGTACCCAATTTACCCTATGTTTTTTATCTAGCTGCAAGAGCAAAACATACTGCCTTTTTTAGTGCTGCAAACCCTGCTTTAAAAAGTGCAGGAAACGGAACGGAAAGTAAGTATGACACCATTTTGTTAGTTCCTGAAAAGCATCGACCAAAAACTATTTTGGCAAAAGCGAATTCAGATTTTAATACTGTTTTAAAAAATATTGAAAAAGAAAAAATAGCATTCCCTTTAATAGCAAAACCAGATATTGGTTTTAGAGGATTGCTAGTACAGAAAATTTATTCAGAAAAAGAGTTGAAAAGTTATTTAAATGAATACCCTATAAATACGCTTATACAGGAGTTTTTAGACGAAAAAAATGAGTGTGGTATTTTTTATCATAGAAACCCAAATTCTAAAAAAGGAAAAATATCATCTATTACATTAAAACGATTTTTATCTGTTATTGGAGATGGCACATCAACCTTAAAAGAATTAATTTTAGCTGATGAGCGAGCAATGTTATACATTGATTTGTTTGAGAAAATTCATCAAAAAGAGATAGATTTAATTCCAAAGAAAGGAAAAAAAATGGCATTAACTGCTATTGGAAACCACTCGAAAGGAACAGAATTTATCAATGGAAATCATTTAATTTCAACTGCATTAGAAAAAACTTTTGACACATTGAGTACCACAATTCCTGGGTGGTTTTACGGCAGAATCGATGTAAAATACAACTCCTTTAAAGAGTTAGAAAACGGTAATTATAAAATTCTCGAAATAAATGGTATTATTTCTGAGCCTACACATATTTATGACAGTACAAATTACACTTATTTTAAGGCTTTAAAGTCTATTAGAACGCATTGGAAATATGTGTTTAACGTAGCAACAATCAACCATAAAAATTATGGAATTCCGTATAAAAGTTCTCGGAAATTCATCACAGAAATGATTGAATTAAGAGCATATATTAAAAAGATTAAAAATCTCATTTAATATATTTACAAAATAAACTACTATATTACAACTACTTACCTTTTTTAATCATTGCTTAAAAAACTTTGGCACGCTCTTTGAAAAATAATTATCAACTGCGGAAGCCGAAAAGCATATAGAGTAAGCATAACCCTAAATCTAGAAATTATGAAAAAAGGGATACTTTTATTACTAGGAATGATGTTATTTATTGGAACTGTTAAAGCCGATAACATTAAAAAATCAACTAGCAAAATTGGGGTTAATACGTTTTACAATGACGCTGTTAGCTTTGTTGAAAGAGGCGTAAAATTCCATGTATTTTTAAATGGAGACTTCGACTTTAATACACACCATCAAAATACTTCGTATTACGATTATAACGGAAATCGCACAAAAAGGTACAGAGGTGTACGCATTGAAAAAGACTATCGTGGTAGAATAAGACGTGTAGGAAATACATTTATTAACTATGACTATAGAGGAAATGTAAAACGAATTGGTAGCGTTTTTATCGATTACAGATTCGGTCAATTATCTCGAGTAGGAAACTTACGCGTTTCTTATGATAGATGGGGAAGTCCACATTTTTATGGTCGAGTAAAATACAACACTCACTTTTACAACAACCATTTTAGTATTGGTTTTGGAGATATTTTTGACTACGATGATGATTATTTTTACAGAAGAGACTTTAGAAATAACTATAAAAAATACAAAGAAGATACTGATTTTTACTACTACAAAGCTAAGACCAATGCAAAAATTGGAAAAAGAAGCAAAGTATTAAAAAGAAGAAAAAAAGGTAAAAGAATTTACAAAAAAAGAAATTCTGATACTAGTATTTATGATTACAAAAATCATAATGACAAAAAACCAAAAATTCGAAGAAAAAGAAGAAGGTAAATTGAAGAAGAGGAAGATTATGATGAAAAAACCGAGCTTAACTGCTCGGTTTTTTATGTTTTATCACTTCCTCAACAATGAGAAATTTCCTTTACGTTCTCTAGTTTTTCCGTTTTTATC
>CAZZNK010000107.1:0-6886 GCA_964655585.1 uncultured Flavobacteriaceae bacterium | reverse complement strand
CGCATAATCTGCAATTTTAGGTTTAGCCGATGTTAAAACAGATAAAAGTGTCGATTTTCCTGCATTTGGGAAACCTACCAAACCAACATCTGCTAGTAATTTTAATTCTAATAAAAACCAATTATCTTGTCCGTCAATTCCGGGTTGAGCGTAACGCGGTGTTTGGTTTGTGGCTGATTTAAAATGCCAATTTCCACGACCACCTTTACCGCCTTCTAACAAGATAATTTCTTGTTGATCTTCGGTTACTTCAAATAGAATCTCATTAGTGTCGGCATCTCTAACAATTGTTCCTAATGGTACAGGGACTATAGCGTCTTTACCATCAGCACCCGTACTTCTACTTTTACTTCCGTCACCACCGTGGTCAGCTTTAAAGTGCTTTTTAAATTTTAAATGAAAGAGTGTCCATTTATTTTTGTCTCCACGCAAAATAATGTGCCCACCACGTCCGCCATCACCACCATCAGGACCTCCTTTGGTAATGTATTTTTCTCTGTGTAAGTGTACAGATCCTTTACCTCCTTTACCAGAAGCGGCATGTACTTTTATGTAATCGACAAAATTTCCTTCAGTCATTGTTTTGTTTATTATCATTCCTACAAAAGCAGGAATTTTTTAATATAATTTTACTCTTTTATAATGATATTCCTACTTCTGTAGGAATGGCAAGTTATAAAGTATCAAATACCTCTGCCAAACGGTTTGTAATTTCTTTGATAGAGCCTACGCCATTTACGCCAAAATACTTGTTTTGATTTGCGTAATAATCTTTTAAGATAGCAGTTTTGGTGTTGTATTCGTTAAACCGATTTCTAATTTTCCCTTCATCCATATCATCTGGTCTTCCACTGGTTTTCCCTCTTTCTAATAAGCGTTCTACCAATAAATCTTCTGATACTTCTAGCGCAACCATTCCGTTTATTTGTTCTCCTTTTTCAGTTAAAAAAGTATCTAATGCTTCTGCTTGAGATTCTGTTCTAGGAAATCCATCAAAAATAAATCCATTGGCATCTACGTTTTTTTCTACTTCTGCTTTTAGCATATTTATAGTTACTTCATCTGGCACTAAATTACCATCGTCCATAAAAGTTTTAGCTAGTAAACCAAGTTTTGTTTCGTTTTTAATATTATAACGAAATACATCTCCAGTTGAAATGTGCACCAAATTATACTTCTCTTTTAAACGAGTTGCTTGTGTGCCTTTCCCTGCTCCTGGAGGACCGAATAATACAATGTTTTTCATAGTAGGTTGTGTTGTTAATTGATAAATTGCTGGGTAATTTCTACCTAAGCTGTTATAATCTAATCCGTAGCCCACAATAAATTTGTCTTCAATACTTTTTCCGATATAATTTATAGAGAGTTCTTTTTTAAAGACATCTGGCTTAAAAAATAAGGTTGCAATTTTAAGTTCTTTTAATTTTTTGTTTTCAAATATTTTATAGATTTCTTGTAAGGTATTTCCTGTATCAATAATATCTTCTAAAATAATAACGGTTCTACCTGTTAAATCTTCGTTGATACCGACTAATTCTTTTACCTTTTCGGTAGATGTTGTTCCTTGATATGAGGCTAATTTTACAAAAGACACTTCGCAATCTCCTTTAAACTCTCTGATAAAATCAGCAGCGAATAAAAAACATCCGTTTAAAATTCCTACAAAAATAGGCACTTCATTTGGTGCTAAATCACTTTTTACTTGTTGTGCTAATTTTTTGACAACCTTGGCTACTTCATCCGAAGAAATAAAGGGTTTAAAGTATAAGTCGTGTAATTTGATGATTTTCATAATTGCTATTTTCTAAATTTGAAGTCACAATTTATGACTTCAAAAAACACATTTTACAAAAAAGTAAAAACCGTTTTGGTGTTACTGAAAAATCAGTACAATCAAAACGGTTTTTGTAATCTTATAATTTGTTTTTACTTTTTACTGTCTTCTTTTTTAGAAGTATCATACATTATTGGTGTTGCCACAAATAATGATGAGTAGGTACCTACAACTACACCTACAATTAATGCAAACATAAATCCTTTAATAGAATCTCCTCCAAAGAAGAAAATAGCTAACATTACTAATAATGTAGTTAATGAGGTGTTTATTGTTCTTCCTAAAGTACTACTCAAGGCTTTGTCTACAATACTTTCTGATACATATTTGCTTTTTCCAACAAATTCTCTAACTCTATCAAAAATTACCACAGTATCATTCAAGGAGTACCCAACAACAGTCAGAATAGCTGCAATAAATGATTGCCCTATTTCCATATCAAATGGCATAAATTTATAGGTGATGGAGAAAATTCCTAGTACAATTAGTACATCGTGAAAAACAGCTATTACTGCACCGATACTAAATGACATTTTTCTAAAACGTAATAAAATATATAGGAAAACTACAATTAATGATCCGATAACTGCCCAAAGTGCTGAGGTTTTAATGTCATCTGCAATGGTTGGTTCTACTTTCATGTAACTCCTAATAGCACTACCAGATTTTTCGAATCCTGGTTTAAAGTTCTCGTAACTAGTGTTTCCTAAGTATGGTTTTAGCCCTGTAAATAATGCTTTTTGAACTTCATCATCTACATGTTGCCCTTCATCATCTATTTTATAAACAGTTGTTATTTTTAGTTGATGATCAGAACCATATGTTTTAACTTCGGGTGATGTTCCGAATGCACCTTTTAAAGTAGTTGCTACCTCTGTAGCATTCATTGATTGGTCAAAACGAACAACGTAAGAACGGCCTCCTTTAAAATCTACTCCTTGTTTTAATCCGATAGATAAAATAGAAACCAAACCTCCTAAAATAATTGCTCCAGAAACGATGTAAGCAATTTTACGTTTCTTTAAAAACTCAATATTTAGATTTTGGAACCAATTTTTAGAAATAGAGGTGTTAAATGTTAACTTAGAGTTTCTGTTTACAGCTCCATCAACTAATAAACGAGTAATGAATATTGCTGTAAATAAAGAGGTTGCAATACCGATCATTAATGTTAAGGCAAAACCTTTAATTGGACCTGTACCAAAAACATATAAAATAATACCTGTTAATAAGGTAGTAATATTGGCATCAATAATTGCTGATAGTGCTCCTTTTACACTAAATCCTTCTGCTACTGCTTGTCGTAAGCCCTTGCCTTTGTGTAAGCCTTCTTTAATTCTTTCAAAGATAATTACATTGGCATCTACAGACATACCTATGGTTAAGATAATACCTGCAATACCAGGTAAGGTTAATACAGCGTTAAATGATGCTAGTATCCCAAAGATAAATAAGATGTTTACTGATAAAGCAATATCTGCATAAGCACCTGCTTTTCCGTAGTAAAGAATCATCCAAAATAATACTAATAAGATAGCCAATCCGAAAGATCTAAAACTACTATCAATCGCCTCTTGTCCTAATGATGGTCCTACAACTTCAGACTGAATAATTCTTGCTGCTGCGGGTAATTTACCTGCTTTTAAAACGGTTGCAATGTCTTCTGCTTCTGTAACTGTCATGCTACCTCCAGAAATAGAAGTTCTTCCGCCCAGAATAGGTAGGTTTACAGAAGGTGCGGTATATACATAATCATCTAAAACAACGGCAACAAATTTACCAACGTTGTCGGTAGTCATTTTCGCCCATTTTTTTGTTCCAGTGCTATTCATAGTCATGCTTACTTCTGGTCTATTTACTTGATCATAGACTTGTTTAGCATCAACAATTACATCTCCCTCAATGGTTGGTGTATCTGTTCTGTTAGATTTTATAGCATATAACCCTATAATTTCTACACCATCATCACCTTTATTTGCTTTATAATCCCATAAAAATTTGGTAAACTTTAAATTAGCAGGCAATAACGCTCTTACGTCTTTCATTGCTAATAATTTATTAACCATAGCTGTATCTGCTAATTTAGCTTGTGCAACTAAAGAGCTTGTTTGCTGTTGATTTTGTGCAACATTTGGAAATAAATAAGTGAATAAGTTTTTTTGTTTTACTGTTGTAGAATCTTTATCGTCATTTAATAAATTATCGATATCATCTTTTTTAAGAGTATCTTTTGTTTGCTCAACAATAGTATCGTCTTTTAAAATCTCAGCTACTTTAGCATTTGCAGCAAAGAAAAAGTTTTGTACTTCTGCATTGGTATATACTTCCCAAAATTGTAATTCGGCAGTACTTTGTAATAACCTCTGTACACGTTCAATATCTTTTGCTCCTGGTAATTCAATTTGAATTCTTCCTGAGTTTCCAATACGTTGTATGTTTGGTTGTGTAACACCAAATTTATCAATTCTACTTCTTAAAACTTCAAAAGCAGTTTTTATTGAGCTATCGATTTCTTCTTGCAAAATCGGTTTAACTTCATCGTTTGTTTTGTTAAAGTCAATTTTATCACGCAAAGATTTTGTTCCAAAAACACTTGGGTCACTTAGCTTTATAGTTCCGTTTGCTCCTTTTTCAAATTCATCAAAAAATAAATTTAAATAAGTATCATTACTGCTTTTTTGAGCTTCATCTGCAGCTGTAAGTGCTTTGTTAAAAACAACGCTTTTAGACTCATTAGATAATCCTATTAAAATATCTTTTACAGATACTTGTAAAATAGCGTTGATACCCCCCTTTAAATCAAGACCAAGATTCATCTCTTTGTCTCTGATATCGTTGTAGCTAAATTTTGTAAATCCTAAGTTTACAATGTCTTTATTAGAAACACTGTCTAAATAAGCTTTTTCAAAAGTAGCAATTTCTCTACCATTATTTTTGTCAGTAGCTTTCGCTAATGCGTATTCTTTTGCTTCATCTTCTACTTTATTGGCAAAGAATGAAAATGATAATTGGTATAAACTCACTAACCCGAAAAGGATTGCGAATATCTTTATAAGTCCTTTGTTCTGCATTTTCTGTATTTATATTAAATCGACTCTATTTTTAAACGTGCAAATATACTATTTCAATTAAGATTTGCCAATAATTTTGATATATTTATAAATAGGAGTATTATTTTTAGCGTCTTTGATTTTTTGTGTGATTTACTACGGATGAAATTTCGTATATTTACATACTTTTTTTACAAAAAAATAATTTATAAAAATAATAATTCATAAAGAATGGTATATTTAACTGATATTGAGATTGCTCAAAAAAACAAAATGCAACATATTAAAGAAGTTGCTAAAAAAATCAATATTAAAGAGGATGATTTAGAGTATTACGGAAAGTATAAGGCAAAATTACCTTTAGATTTAATTGATGATAAAAAAGTAGCAGAAAACAACTTAGTTTTGGTTACAGCTTTAACGCCAACTCCTGCGGGAGAGGGAAAAACCACCGTTTCTATTGGGTTGACAGAAGGGTTAAATAAAATAGGAAAACAAGCAACGGTTGTTTTAAGAGAGCCGTCTTTAGGTCCTGTTTTTGGTATCAAAGGAGGTGCTGCTGGTGGAGGGTATTCTCAAGTTGTACCGATGGAAGATATCAATCTTCATTTTACAGGAGATTTTAATGCTGTAGAAAAAGCGAACAACTTATTATCTGCGTTGATTGATAATAATTTACAAAGTAAAACGAAAAATTTAGGTTTAGACGGAAGAACTGTTGCATGGAAACGTGTAATTGATATGAATGATAGAGCATTACGAGATATTACTATTGGTCTTGGCGGAACTGCAAACGGGATACCAAGACAAGATGGTTTTAATATTACACCAGCATCTGAAGTGATGGCGATACTTTGTATGGCTACTGATTTTAAAGATTTAAAAAATAGATTAGGTGATATTTTTATAGGATTCACTTTTGATAAAAAACCAATTTTTGCACGCGATTTAAAAGCAGAAAACGCCATGGCAATTTTATTAAAAGATGCTATAAAACCAAATTTAGTACAAACGTTAGAAGAAAACCCAGCGATTATTCATGGTGGTCCTTTTGCAAATATCGCCCAAGGAACAAATACAATTATTGCTACAAAAATGGGTTTATCACTATCTAATTATGTAGTTACAGAAGCAGGTTTTGGAGCAGATTTAGGAGCAGAAAAATTTTTAAATATTAAATGTGTTGCTGCTGAGTTAAACCCTAAAGCAGTTGTTTTGGTTGCAACAATTAGAGCCTTACGTCATCATGGAGGAGCAAATCCAAAAGAATATAACACGCCTAATTTAGATTTTGTTGGCAAAGGTTTTGTAAATCTTGAAAAACATATTGAAAATATTAGAAAATTTAATATAGAACCCGTTGTGGCAATCAATTCTTTTATTTCTGATACAGATGCAGAAGTAAATTTAGTTATTGAAAAATGTGCAGCATTAGGTGTGCAAGCTGTATTGTCTAAAGGATGGGCAGAAGGAGGAAATGGCACACAAGATTTAGCAAAAGCAGTAGTTGATATCGTAGAAAATAAAGCAACACAATTCAAACCTTTATACAATTGGAAATCTCCAATACGTGAAAAAATAGAAACTATAGCCAAAGAAATTTACGGAGCTGATGGTGTAGATTTTGACAAAAAAGCAAAGCTGAATTTAAAAAGAATTGAAAGATTAGGGTTTAATGACTTTGCGGTTTGTATGGCAAAAACTCAAAAATCTTTTTCTGATGTAGCTTCTTTACTTGGTCGTCCAACTGGTTTTAGAGTTACCGTTCGTGAAATTGAAATTGCAGCTGGAGCACAATTTGTAATTCCTATTTTGGGTAAAATGATGCGAATGCCTGGACTTCCATCTATACCCGCCTCAACAAATATGAAGATAGATAAAAATGGTGTTATTTCTGGGTTGTCGTAAAAGTTGATTAGATAAAGGATAATAGATGAACATATTAATAATCTTAGCGCATCCAGATAAAAATAGTTTTAATCATGCTATAGCTGAGGTTTGT
>CAZZNK010000106.1:0-7146 GCA_964655585.1 uncultured Flavobacteriaceae bacterium | reverse complement strand
AGTAAAAATTCTGGATCTGCCACATAATCTCTCATCACATAATAATTGTGTAATGATAAATCTTGAACTGCATCACCATCTGGTTTACGTAATTCTTGATATTCCTCAAAAACCTTCTCCCAATCTTCGTTATGTTTCTGCATTAAATTCCACATAACTGTACAATCTTCAAACCCTGCATTCATACCTTGCCCATAAAACGGAACCGTTGCATGTGCTGCATCCCCCATTAATGCAACCTTTCCAACTGTCCAAGGATAACAACGTATAATTGCCAATGATGATAATGGATGATCTTCCCATTGTTCGCCAATTTCTGGCATAATTTTGTAGAAATCCGGAAATTTATTCCCGAAAAAAGTATTTACTTCTTCTTTGGTATTGAGTTTATCAAAGGAATTTGTATGGCCCTCAAAAGGTAAAAATAGTGTGCATGTAAAACTACCATCTTCATTTGGAAGCGCAATTAACATGTAACGCCCTCGTGGCCAAATATGAAGTGTATTGATATCTAATTTATATGATCCATCTTCATTTGCTGGTAATAAAATTTCACGATAACCATCGTCAATATATTTTTGAGAATAGTTAAAACGTGGTGTTTTTTGCATTGCCTTTGTTCTAATAGCAGAAAAAGCACCATCTGTTCCAAAAACTACATCTGATTTATGCTCGTAAGTTTTTCCTGTTTTGTAATCTTTAAGGTAAACAATACCATTTTCAAGATCTGCTCCAATACATTTTTGATTGTATTTTATGGTTGTATTTCCTTGATTTTCGGCAATATCCATCAGCGTACAATTTATTCCTGCTCTGGAAACGGAATAAATAGCTTCACCATCTAATCCATAAGGTTGAAAGGTTAAATTACTTTCTAAATCATGCATAGTTCTGCCATACATTGGAATCGCAATTTTTTTGATTTCTTCGCTTACTCCTGCATTATCAAAAGCTTTCCATCCTCGAACTGATAATGCTAAATTAATTGATTTTCCTGCGGAAATATCTGCTTTACGTAAATCGCTTCTGCGCTCAAAAACAGTTACTTCATAACCTGCTTTCGATAGATAAACTGCCCAAAGTGAGCCAACTAATCCTGCACCAACAATGGTTGCTGTTTTACTCAAAATATATATTTATTTTATAAAGTTCCTCGTTTTGCTTGTTCTCTTTCTATAGATTCAAAAAGTGCTTTAAAATTTCCTGCCCCAAATCCTTTTGCGCCCATTCTTTGGATGATTTCAAAAAATAAGGTTGGTCTATCTGTTAATGGTTTTGTGAAAATCTGCAACAAATACCCTTCTTCATCAGCATCAACTAAAATAGATAGTTTTTGCAATTCATTAATATCTTCATTCATCATTTCCATATGAACTCCTAAACGTCTTGGTATATCATCATAATAGGCTTGTGGTGGCGGTGGTAAAAACTCTACACCATTTGCTTTTAATTGTTTAATGGTTGCAATAATATCATCCGTAGCAACAGCTAAATGCTGTACACCTTCTCCTTCATAAAAATCTAAATATTCTTCTATTTGAGATTTTTTTGCTGCTTTTGCTGGTTCGTTTATGGGGAATTTAATTCGTCCATTTCCGTTACTCATCACTTTAGACATCAATGCAGAATATTCTGTATGAATCTGCTTATCATCAAAAGATAAAAAATTGACAAATCCCATAACATCTTCGTACCATTTTACCCATTTATTCATCTGGTTCCAACCAACGTTACCAACCATATGGTCAATAAATTTTAGTCCTGAACTTGGCGGATTGTAGTCTGATTCCCACTCCATAAATCCTGGTAAAAACGTGCCTTTATAATTTTTTCGCTCAACAAACATATGTATAGTTTCGCCATATGTATGGATCCCTGCCTTGACAACTTCACCAAACTCGTCTTTTTCTACGGTTGGTTCTTGATATGACTTTGCACCTCTTTTAGTGGTTTCTTCCCAAGATTTTTTAGCATCATCTACCCAAAGAGCTACTATTTTTACACCATCACCATGCTTTTCGATATGTTTATTTATTGGCGATTTACTGTTTAGAGGAGAGGTTAAAATCAAACGTATTTTGTCTTGTTTTAACACATAACTTACACTGTCTTTCGAGCCAGTTTCTAAACCTTTATATGCGCATGATTGAAAACCAAATGCAGTTTTATAAAAATGTGCTGATTGTTTTGCGTTTCCTACATAGAATTCTACATAGTCGGTTCCTAATAAAGGTAAGAAGTCTTGTGCTCCTTCAAATATTTTTTCTAGTCCGTAGTTTACGGATTCTACTTTTTTTGCCATAATTTTTCATTTACGACTTAAGATTTATTGACATATGACCTATGACAATTTTGCTTAAGTTTAATTATTTTCTGATAATTTAGTTTTAAACTTAAATATCATATTCTGTATTCTGTTAATTTTATTTTCAAATTCTTCAAATTTCTCCTGATTGATATATTCTAACTTACGAGAAAGTATTAATTGAGTCTCCCATTCAAAAGCAGAACCTAGAGCTGTTTCAAGATAATTCTTAAAATGTTTTTCCGTGCTTTTACTTGTTCCTTCTGCTATATTTGACGGTATCGAAACGGAACACCTGTTTAATTGACTTATTAATCCGAATTTTTCTTCTGAAGGAAATGTTTTAGTAATAGAATATGTATCAATTACTAATTGTAAACTTTCTTGCCAAATTATAAGTTTTTTAAAATTATGTTTTATCATTTCATTCCAATTTTAGTCATCTATCATTCATCATAAGTCGTTTAATCAATTATCCAACTCTTATAATAATCATCAACTTCTAACTTTAGTGCTTCTTCGGTAATCATTACAGGATTAAAAGGATCTATCATTACAGCCAATTCTCCTGTTTCTTTTTTACCAACACTTCGTTCAATTGCTCCAGGATGTGGTCCATGAGGAATTCCTCCAGGATGTAAAGTGATTTGTCCTTTTTCAATATTATTTCTACTCATAAAATCGCCATCTACATAGTATAGTAATTCTTCTGAATCGATATTTGAGTGATGATAAGGTGCAGGAATAGAATCTGGATGATAATCATACATACGTGGCACAAACGAACAAACTACAAAACCTGCCGCTTCCCATTGTTGATGTATTGGTGGAGGCATATGAATACGTCCTGTTATAGGTTCAAAATCATGAATCGAAAATGCGTACGGATAATGAAATCCATCCCAGCCAACAACATCAAAAGGATGATTGGCATGTGTATATTCCCAAAGTACACCTTGTTTTTTTGAAATGACTTTAAACTCACCTTTTTCATCATGCGTTTTTAAATTTGTTGGCAATCTAAAATCACGTTCACAAAATGGTGAATGTTCTAATAATTGTCCGAAGTTATTTCGGTAACGATTTGGTGTTAAAATAGGGCTAAAAGATTCTATATAAAGAATTCTATTGTCTTCCGTATCAAAATCGATTTGATAAGTTGTTCCTCTTGGAATGATTAAGTAATCACCATATTTAAATTCAATATTTCCATACATAGTTCGCATTGTTCCTGAACCAATGTGTATAAAAAGCATTTCGTCTGCATCAGAATTTCTGTAAAAATAATCTTTACTAAATTCTTTTGGCGCAGCTAAACCAATATGCAAATCGTTGTTGGCAAACAATGTTTTTCTACTGTCTAAAAAATCTTTTTCTGGTTTTAATGAAAAGCCTTTAAAACTTAAAGCTTTCATGTTTTTATCGATGGCTATTTTTGGCGACACATCTTTTCCTCTTTTTATTTCTGAAACAACAGTTGGAGGATATAAATGATATATTAATGACGACATTCCTGCAAAACCTGCAGTACCAAATAGTTCTTCTTGGTATAAACTACCATCGTCTTTTTTAAAAGTAGTATGTCTTTTTGGTGGTATTTTACCGAGTGTATGATATCTAGGCATTTGTATATTTTATATGATTAAAAAATTGAATAACTAAAACATCATACCGCCTATTCTGGGTTTCTTTTATTAAGGTATTTTAGTTTTAGTAAAAGTTCTGACCAATACATAGTTAAAGTATTTATTGTATACCTCACAAATATAAGAAAAAAAGTTATTCTTATTCTTTACATTAAAAATATTGAAGAAAAACGAGCCGTTTTTAGCAGACTATATAATATTTACAACCTTTTCTATTTCTGGAGCATATTTTTTAATAGTAGCTTCTACACCATTTTTAAGTGTCATTTGATTTACAGAACACCCAACACAAGCGCCTTCTAATTGTACTTTTACAGTGTTATTTTTTATAGATAAAAGTTTTATATTCCCTCCATCGTTTATCAAAAAAGGACGGATTTCATCTAAAGCTTTTTCTACGTTGTCTTGTGTATTTTGCGCTGTCATTTCTTAAAAATTATTTTGTACTACACCCACTCATTGTAGTTATTCTTACAACTTCTGTTGGTGGCAAGTTAACATTTCTTTTTAATAGTTGCGAAACCATTTCTTTGGTAATTTTTGTAAAAGCCTTTTCTAACGGAGTATTTTCTTGTAATGCTACAGGACGTCCAATATCACCTGCTTCTCTAATGCTTTGTACCAAAGGTATTTCGCCCAAAAATGCAGTTTTAATATCTTCTGCTAAATTTTTTGCTCCGTGCTTTCCAAAAATATAATATTTATTATCTGGTAATTCTTCTGGTGTAAAGTATGCCATGTTTTCTACAATTCCTAAAACTGGCACATTGATGTTTTCTTGTTGAAACATTGCTACTCCTTTTTTAGCATCTGCCAAAGCAATGTTTTGAGGTGTGCTCACAATTACTGCCCCTGTTAATGGTAAGGCTTGTACTATTGATAAATGTACATCTCCAGTTCCTGGAGGCAAATCAATCAAAAGAAAATCTAACTCACCCCAATCTGCATCAAAAATCATTTGGTTCAATGCTTTTCCTGCCATCGGTCCACGCCAAATTACGGCTTGATTTGCATCCGTAAAAAAGCCTAATGACAATAATTTAACACCGTAATTCTCTACAGGTTTCATTTTAGATCGACCGTCAACAGTAACAGATATTGGTCGTTCTTTTTCAACATCGAACATTAAATGCATTGAAGGACCATATACATCTGCATCTAAAACACCGACTTTAAAACCCATTTTAGATAATGAAATAGCTGTATTTGCTGTAATGGTAGATTTACCGACACCACCTTTTCCAGAAGCAATAGCAATAATATTTTTAATGTTTGGCAACTTATTCTCTTTCGGTTGAATGGTGTTCTCTTTAGCTACAGTAACTGCTTTTACATTTACTTTTACATCAATTTTTTCATCAACGTGAATATGAATGGCTTTTGTAACCTCTGCTTCCATTTTCTTTTTCGCCTGTAAGGTAGGATTCCCAATAGTTACTTCTACAATTACTTCATCACCAAAAATAACTACGTTTTTTATATTGTTATTTTCTACTAAACTTTTACCTCCACCAGGTTCAGTAATAGTTTCTAATGCTTTGTATATATCTTGTTTTGAAAAACTCATCGTCTGATTTTAATTTTGAATGACAAAGATACAATTTAGTGTTAAAATAGTAAAGAAGATTTTAATTGGTTATAGCAATTCTTCCGTAGGATTCCAAAATACTTTATCAAAATCTTGAATTTGATTTTCTACAACCACAATTCCTTCATTTTCTAATAACTGTTGCATTAAATTTGTACCTTCAAAATGAATTTTCCCTGTCAACAATCCTTTTCTATTTACTACTCTGTGAGCAGGAATTTCTTCTGTTTGATTACTAGAATTGTTCATTGCCCAACCTACCATTCTTGCAGAACGAGGAGCAGACAGATACTTGGCAATTGCACCGTAACTGGTTACTCTTCCGAAGGGAATTAAACGAGCTACCTCATACACTTTATCAAAAAAATTGTTTTCTTTTTTTTGTATCATTATAATTTACAACATTTTTACGAGCGCTATAAAAGCCACCAATCCTGTTATTAAAGACAAAACATAATTTAAATATTTTGAAAATTGAGCAATCTTTGGTTTTATTTTCTCTGCTAACAATACATAATGGTATAAAATTAAATACGTTCCGAAAGCACTTCCGAAAGAAAATAAAGTAATGCTGATAATATCTAATTGCAACCAATTATAATTATTAAAAACAGCTCCAATTCCAGCATAAAAAGGAATTGAAAACATATTTATAAATGATAAGCCCAAACCCGATAGAAAGCCGTTTTTTATTGATTTTTCAGAAGCTATCTGCTGATTTTCTTGAATTGCTTTTCTAAAAAATACAATAGATAGAATAGCAAAAATAAAAACTGATGCTTTTTCTATGGTTTCTAAAATAAGAGGGTTTTGAAGAATTACTTTTAAAAAAAGTAGTGCAAAAAATGCTTGAAAAATCACCACAATAGAAACTCCTAACACATATCGAAAAGCTATTTTCTTATTATAATCAATACTAATTTTAACGGCAGTAATGTTTAACATACTTGGGGTTATCGACCCAAGATAAGAAATAACAAAACCGAGTAATAATTGTATTAAAAACATTTTAGCAGATTAGTAATTCATCCGAAATTTAATGTAGGTAATTGGTTTTCCTTTTTCTAAATATTGCTTTTCATAAAAAGTTTGTGTCTCAATTACTTCTTTTGGTGAGTAATGGTTTTTATACACATTATGATCTGCATGCAAAATTTCATGTCCTTCTCCATGCAACAACCCTAAAGTATAACCGTGCATAAACTCACTGTCCGTTTTTAAATTAACAACACCATCTTCTTTTAAAATATGATGGTATTTTTTTAAGAATGCTGTATTAGTCATTCTATGTTTGGTACGTTTGTATTTAATTTGCGGATCTGGAAAAGTAATCCAAATTTCATCTACTTCGTTTTTAGCAAAAAGAAAATCGACCAACTCTATTTGGGTTCTTAAAAAAGCAACGTTTTCTAAATTTTCTTCAATTGCCGTTTTTGCTCCACGCCAAAAACGTGCACCTTTAATATCAATACCAATAAAGTTTTTTGTTGGGTTTTTTTGAGCTAACGCAATGGTATATTCTCCTTTACCGCAGCCCAATTCTAAAACAATAGGGTTTTTATTTTTAAAAAAAGTATGCCATTTACCTTTTAGAGAAAAATTATTTA
>CAZZNK010000105.1:0-7169 GCA_964655585.1 uncultured Flavobacteriaceae bacterium | reverse complement strand
GAGGAGACACATATTTCTTGGCTAAACAATTAAAAAGTGGCATATTTGCCAATCAAAATTTTCTCCTTGAGGGGCTAAATAAATTATTGATTTTTAACACAAGCGAATGAGAAATAGAATTCTATTTATTTTTATACTTTTCCTATCTATGAATGTTGTATCACAACGTTCAAGTTCATCACCATATTCATTTTTTGGTATTGGAGAGGAGTTTAATTCAAAAACTGTAGAGCAAATATCTATGGGAGGTATTGGTGCAGCGTATAGTAGTTATAGGTATTTAAATTTTACAAATCCGGCAGCCAATGCAAGCTTAAGATATGCAACGTATGGCTTTGGTTTGTTAAATAACGATTTAACAATAAAAGATGCAACAGGTAAGCAATCTACAACCTCAACAAGTTTAAGTTATTTTGCTTTTGGTTTTCCAATAGGTAAAAAGGCAGGTTTTTCTGCGGGTATGCAACCTATATCTTCGGTAGGTTATTCTTTGATAAATAAAAGAACTGATGCAAATGGAGATATTTTAGAATCAACACTCTTTTCAGGAAAGGGTGGAGTAAATAAGGTTTACGGAGGTTTTGGTATTTTTCTTACAAAAGAGTTTTCTTTAGGTATTGAAGCAGATTTTAGTTTTGGTAAAATAGAAAATAGTATTTTAAACCAAAGGCTAAATGTTTCATTAGCAACAAAACATAAAAAAACTTCAATTATTAGGGGAGGGTCTGTAAAGATAGGTGCTCAATATAAAAAAGAATTAAAAAATAATTTAAAACTAAATATTGGTGCAGTTTTAAAATTAGGAAATACTTTAAAGGCAACAGGTAATGAGTACTTGTATTCACTTTCATTAAGCAATAATGGGAGCGAAATTCCAAGAGATACTATATATAGTAGCTCTATAACGGGAGATTTTAAGTTTCCTGTAAAAACTACGTTAGGTGTTGGTTTAGGAAAAACAGATAAATGGTATACAGGTTTTGAATATGAATATCAAGAAGCAATTGATGTTGGGAATTATTTAAATACGGGTACTGTAACATCTCCTTATACATATGATAAATCAAATAGAATTTCTTTTGGAGGATTTTATTTACCTAAAGTGAATTCGATTTCAAGTTATTGGGATAGAGTAACTTATAGGGCTGGAATGCGTTTTGAGAAAACAGGGTTACAAGTAAATGCTACACCTGGGAGTGGAAGTTTTACAGTAATTGATAACTTTGGCATGTCTTTTGGATTAGGTTTACCACTTGGGAACAGATTATCGAATGTAAACTTAGGTTTTGAATTTGGTAAACGAGGTACAACAAGTAATAATTTAATACAAGAAAATTATTTTAATTTTAGATTAAGCTTATCTTTGAATGATGTTTGGTTTATAAAACGAAAAATTGATTAACAAAAAACTACAGATGATGATGAAAAAAATTACATTTTTACTCGCAGGATTATTCCTATTTATTAGTACAGGAGAAGTAAAAGCACAAGAGAACAGAGAGTGCGGTATTAAAGCAAACCTTTTTAATGGAGATTTTACCTCTAAAAAATATGATGATGCTTACGCAAACTTAATATGGTTATTAGATAATTGTGCAGATAAGTATGTAAGTGTTTATCAAAAAGGAGATAAGTTAGCAAAAATTAGATATAAAAAGGGAGCTGATAAAGCGGGTGATTTAGCTTTGATAAAAAGAGTATACAATCAAAGATTACAACATTTTCCAACAAAAAATACAGCAAAAGTACATAGTGATTATGCAACGTTTTTAGCTAAAAATAAATTAGCATCGGATGATGAAGTTTTTGTTTTGCTAGAAAAAGCATACAGTATTGATCCAACAAAAATGGGTGTAAAAAATATTTATAAATATTTTAATGGAATTACCGATAGAAATAAAGATACAAATCCACAAAAAGTATTTGATACTTACGATGATGTTTTAGAATCTGTAAGTAAAAAGTTAGAAGGTTACGCTAAAAAAATAAAAAAATTAACTAAAGACTCTACAAGAGTATTAGATAAAAGAGAGAAAAAACGCTTAAGAGCATATACAGTTAATTCAAAAGCATTGGGTAGTGTAGAGTCTGGTTTAGATAATATTATTGTTACTTTATCTACTTGTGATCGATTGATACCTTTATATAAAAGAGATTTTGAATCAAAAAGGAATGATGCAAAATGGTTAAAAAGAGCCGTTTCTAGAATGTATAATAAAGATTGTACAGACGATCCTTTATATGAAACATTAGTAGAAGCTTTAGTAGCAGCTAGTCCATCACCAGAAACATCGGTTTTTTATGCAGGTATCTTGTATAAAAAAGGAAAGACTTCTGAAGCGATGAAATACTACCAACAAGCAGTAGATCAAGAACCAGATGCTTTTAAAAGAGCAAAAAATTTATTAAAAATCGCGAAGTTATTTGCAAAAAGAGGACAAAAATCTAAAGCAAGAAGTTATGCGAATAAAGCATTAAAAAACAATCCTAACTTAGGAAAAGCATATTTATTAATTGCGAGTATGTATGCGTCTAGCGCTAACTCTTGTGGTAAAACTGTTTTTCAGAAAAGAATGGTATATGTAGCAGCATTAAACAAAGCTAGAAGAGCGGCAGCGGTAGACCCAAGTATCTCGTCTAAAGCAGGAAGGTATATAAGAAACTACAAAGCAAATATTCCTTCAAAAAAGGTTATCTTTACCGAAGGTGTTGCTCCAGGAAGTTCTTATAGAGTTGGTTGTTGGATTGGAGAAACCGTAAGAGTTCCTAATTAATAAATGAAAAAACACAGTATTATAATATCAAAGAGCATTGCAGTTGTATTTACAGCTGCAATGCTTTTTTCTTGTACAAATAGTACGCAACAGGTAAGAGATTTTTTAGCTGAAAAGAATTTACCTACAGGTATTGCAAAAAACGCTTACCATGTGTATAAAGATTCTGGTAGAATTACCTCTAAATTAATTACACCTTTGTTGTATGATTATAGTAACAGAAGGCAGCATCCTTATAATGAATTTCCTGAAGGTATAAAAATTATCAATTTTGAAAATAAAGGAAAAGATTCCGTGACAATTATAGGAGATTATGCCTTGTCGTATTCAAAAACAGCTATTTCAGAAATTAAAGGAAATGTAATAATCATCAATCATACTGAGAAATCAAAATTAGAAACCGAACAATTATTTTGGGATCAAAATTCACAGTATTTTTATTCAGAAAAAAAGTTTACGCTAACAACACAAAAAGACACAATTCATGGTGTTGGTTTTGAAAGTAAAGATGATTTAAGTAAATGGCTAGCAAAAGAAATTACAGGTCAATTAGAAACAATATCAGAATAAAACAATGAAAAAACTTTGGAAATTTTTACAATACGGATACTTATTAATTGCAATTCTATTTTTAATTGAAGGGATTGTTAAATGGAATTCTGATAGAGAAAAAGCATACTTATTCTTTGGTTTTGCTGTTTTTATTACCTTAGTGTTTTTCTTTAAAAGAAGTTTTAGAAAAAGAGTAGAGAAAAGAAATAATTAGAATTAGCATTTAATGCTCCATTAATGGGTACAGAAATTGTCATTATTATAACCTCAATTATATTATCTGCCTTTTTTTCGGGGATGGAAATAGCATTTGTTTCTGCCAATAAACTCCATCTCGAATTAGAGAAAAAAAGAGAAGGTTTTATTGCCAAAATATTACGGGTAATTACAAAAAAAGCTTCGAAATTTATTACCACCATGTTAGTTGGCAACAACATTGCTTTGGTAGTTTATAGCTATTTTATGGGAAAGTTTATTGTAAGACATCTTCCTTTGTATACTTTTAATGAATTTACTATTTTACTAATCCAAACGTTAGTATCTACTGTGGTAATTCTTATTACTGCAGAATTTTTACCAAAAGCGATCTTTAAGATTTATGCCAATGAGGTGATGAAATTTTTTGCTGTACCAGCGTATTTTTTCTATATCATATTTCATTTTTTCTCTGATTTTATTACAGCCATTTCAGACTTTTTTCTTCGGGTTTTTTTTAATACAAATGCAGATGAACAACAAACCGTTTTTAATAAAGAAGAGCTAGGTAATTATATTTCAGAACAATTAGAAACAACAAATCATACAGGTGATGATGTAGACTCTGAAATCCAAATTTTTCAAAACGCATTAGAATTTCAAAATGTAAAAGCAAGAGAAATAATGGTTCCTAGAACCGAAATAATTGCAATAGAAATACATGAATCTATCAAAAAGTTAAGAGAAACATTTATAGAAACAGGCTTGTCTAAAGTACTGGTATATAAAACCTCATTAGATAATATTGATGGATATGTAAGCGCATTTGAGTTGTTTAGAAAACCAAAAACAATCAAGTCGATTTTATTGCCAGTAGAAATTGTGCCAGAATCAATGATGATTAATGATGTACTAAACAGCTTGATAAAAAAACGAAAAAGTGTAGCTGTTGTTGTTGATGAATATGGCGGGACATCAGGTATGATAACAGTAGAAGATATTGTAGAAGAATTATTCGGAGAGATTGAGGATGAGCACGATGTGCAAAAATTGTTAGAAGAAAAACTAGAGAATAATGAATTCAATTTTTCTGCAAGATTAGAAGTAGATTACTTGAACGAAACCTATAATTTAGAAATTCCAAAAGAAGAAGCCTATGAAACTTTGGGTGGGTACATTATCAATCAAACAGAAACGATACCAGAGCAAGATGAAATCTTAGAAATTGACAATTTTAAAGTTAAAATTTTAAAAGTAAGTGCTTCAAAAATAGAAGCTATACATCTAAGAGTCATCGAAAAAGAAGAATAATCTCTTGTTTTTAGCTTTAGTGGACTAAAAATCAAAAAACATTCTCACTTTACCTATCAACAGGTTGTATTATTAAAAGCCAAATTGTATCTTCGCCACCGAAAATAAAATAAATGATTTATGGCAGTTTTATCAAAAATTAGAGAACGTTCAATGTTTCTAATTATCATTATCGGTTTAGCACTTTTTGCTTTTGTATTAGATCCATCAACACTTTCAGATTTTTTTAATTCTAGTAAAGTAAATGAAATAGGACAAATAGACGGAGAAGCAATTTCTAGACAAGAGTTTTCTACGGAAGTAGAAGGGTATAAAAGACAAACAGGAAACAGAGGTACTGAGATGCAGGCTGCAAATGTTGTTTGGAATAACTTAGTTCGTAAAAAAATATACCAAAAACAATTGGCAGATGCAGGTATTACTGTAGGAGAGGCAGATGTTTGGTCAGAAATTATTAGTTCACCAGCAGTGACAAATAACCAAGAGTTTAAGAATGAAGCTGGTTTATTTGATGAAGGGAAATTCAAGCAATTTTTAGCTGATACTAAAAAAAATAATCCTAGTTTATGGAGTGCTTGGTCTAATTACATGAATCAGATTAGAGATAATGCAGAAAGAAACACATACAATAATTTAATTACTGCAGGTTTAGGAGCGTCATTAAAAGAAGGAGAAAATCAATACTTTACGGCAAATACAAAGATTACTTCAAAGTATCTATATGTGCCATATAACTCAATTGCCGACAGTTTAATTTCGGTATCTAAGAATGATATTAGTGCTTATGTTAAAGCACATGCAAATAGTTTTAAAGTAGATGCTACAAGAGATATTTCTTATGTTAAATTTGATATAAAACCAACTACTGAAGATGAAGAAGCGATTAAAAGTGTAGTTGCAAAATTTTTAGAAGACAGAAAAGAATACAGTAATGTAACCAAAGGAGAAATTACTATAAAAGGTTTGAAATCTACAGATGATTTATCAGCTTTTTTTAGCGAAAACGGATCTGATATAAATTTAGAGAAAAATTTTAAATTTAAAAATAATGTTTCAAAAGAAATAGTAGACGCAGTTTTTGCAGGGGCAAAAGGAGATGTTTTTGGTCCTTATAAAGAAAACGGTTTTTTCAAGGTTTCTAAAATTACAGAAATTACAAAAATGCCCGATTCAGTAAAAGCGAGTCATATTTTAATTCCTTTTGTAGGTTCAAGAACTGCAACTGCAGAAACCACACAAACTGAAGAACAAGCTAAAAAAACGGCTGATAGTATTGTAAGTATTGTAAAAAGAAATGCGTCTAAATTTACTGCTTTAGCAAAAGAGTTTTCTTCGGATAAAAGTAATGCAGATAAAGGTGGTGATTTAAAATGGTTTACTTATAATAGAATGGTTCCTGAATTTAGAGATTATGCATTTACTCATAAAAAAGGTGAGATAGGTATTGTAAAAACAATATTTGGGATACATATCATAAAAATTGATGACACAAAAAACTTTCAAAAAGCAGTAAAATTAGCAACTTTTGGTAGAAAAATTGTAGCATCAGAGGCAACGGAGAACACTGTTTTTCAAGATGCAGAAAAATTTGCTTTGGCAGTTTCTAAAGATAAAAAGTTTTTTACCGTAGCAAGAGAACAAAAGCGCTCACCTACACCAGCAGTTGGTTTAAAAGTTTTAGATGAAAGCGTTCCTGGTTTAGGGAATCAAAGACAAGTAGTTACTTGGGCTTTTAACAAAGAAACAAAGGTAGGAGCCTTTAAAAGATTCGATTTAGAAAAAGGACATATTGTAGCATTTCTAACATCGAAAGTAGAAAAAGGATTGATGCCTGCAAACAAAGCAATGGCTAGAGTAAAACCAATTTTAATCAATCAAAAGAAAGCAAAAATGATTGAGAGTAAATTAAACGGATCAACTTTAGCTGATATTGCCAAACAAAATAAATTAACAGTTAGAACAGCAAGTGGTGTTAGTTTAAAAACACCAACTCTTTCTGGCGTTGGTTTTGAGCCAAATATTGTTGGTGCAATGTATAATTCAGAGATAAATAAAGTATATACAAATATAGTGGGTGTAAAAGGAGTTTTTGCTTATAAAGTAATTGCAAAGGTATTGCCAACGGCGTTACCAAATTACAACCCGTATAGAGTAAAAATTGCAGAGAAGTTAAAAAAGAAAACAATTAAAATGTATGAAGCAATTAAAAATGCTTCAGAGATAGAAGATTATAGAGCTAATTTTTACGGAGTTCAATAAGAATCTCTTGTAAATAAAACAAGTTTTGTGCCGTCCTAAAATAGCGTTACAGAATTAATCTTTGAAAGGTAGTGATTT
>CAZZNK010000104.1:0-7331 GCA_964655585.1 uncultured Flavobacteriaceae bacterium | reverse complement strand
GTGCGGTAACACCAGCTGTTAAACCAGTACCTGCTAAAGTAGCAATTTCTCCACCTCCAAAAGAGCTATCTTCTCCTACAAATGCAAGAAAAGTACCAGGTGCAACACGTGTTCCTGTTATTGCGTAAATTTGGTCTCCATTTGCTGTTGAAAAGCCAGAATCAATCTCTGAAGCTGTGCCTGAACTTGCAGTAATACCTCCAGAATTATCATCAGCATCAGTAATGTTTATTATAGTTCCTTTAGCTAATGTTCCTCCAGTATTATTAGTCCACAAAACCTCTCCTTCACCTGTGGGAGAATTAAATGCGGCTCCAGTCCATTCCTCATCAACGAATCGAATTGATGTGCCATTAGGGCAATTATCCATCAATAAAAAGGAAAAACCATCGTCGGTATCGTGGTATCCTACAAATACAATATCGCCAGGATCATCAATAGTATCATCCTCTATTTGAGCGAAAGTGATAAATGGGAAAAGTAAAACGAATAGAAATAGTAGTTTCTTCATAATAAGTGGTATTAGTATTAATGAGTTATGATTATACGTTTGTATTATAATTATCAGCAATAATAGTTTTATAATTAGCTCTTAACAAAAAAATGTGAAGTATGGGCACTTTTATGGGAAGTAGCGCTGTTTTTCACCTCTTTTTTCTTTGAAAGATTATTCATTTTACAAAAATGAAGTTTAAATTTAAGAGATACAATACGTATTTATACCTGTTTTTTAAACACAAAAAAGACACCAACAAATATTTATTGGTGTCTTTTTAATTGTTCTTTTAACCTCTAGAAGGATACAAGCCAAATAAAGCTATAATATAGTTTACACCCAAAAAAGGTTGCATATTATTAACTGATTGCGAACCTCCTGTATTAGAGATTTCAACTTTAGATCCGCTTACTGGTATAGCTGCACCAGAATAAACTCCATCTGCTGCAGATGAATACAAATCTGTTCCTGAATTAGCTAAAACTCCAGCACCAGGGCTTGATTCATCTTCATCACCTTGATTTACATTTACAGGAATACTTACTTCTCCTGGAGTTGTAGTTAAGGTATGCGTATGTGATGGCATTTGATTAACCGTAATATGGTTATGTTCTGTACCACCTCTTTCCCCTAATCTTCGAGTTGACAAACCTGGTCCTGTTCCTGGATGTATTGGTGCTCTTCCTCGTAAATCTGGTAATCCAAAAGTAGTTCTTCCGTCTCCGCCGTAGGTAGTTCCTATAATTGAAAACAAAGCGGTGTTTTGAGATATTGGTAATAATTGTCCATCACAAAACGCCCAACTTCTTGGGGCAAAATTTCCTGTAAAAAGCATAATTTCTCCTATAAATGGTTCCATAATTTTAGTGTTTTAAAGTTTATAATTAACTTCTTGAAGGAAAAACCCCTTGTAAAGCAATAATATAGTTTACACCTAAAAAAGGTTGCATATTATTAACTGATTGCGAACCTCCTGTATTAGAGATTTCAACTTTAGATCCGCTTACTGGTATAGCTGCACCAGAATAAACTCCATCTGCTGCAGATGAATACAAATCTGTTCCTGAATTAGCTAAAACTCCAGCACCAGGGCTTGATTCATCTTCATCACCTTGATTTACATTTACAGGAATACTTACTTCTCCTGGAGTTGTAGTTAAGGTATGCGTATGTGATGGCATTTGATTAACCGTAATATGGTTATATTCTGCACCACCTCTTTCCCCTAATCTTCGAGCTGACAAACCTGGACCTGTTCCTGGATGTATTGGTGCTCTTCCTCGTAAATCTGGTAATGCAAAAGAAGTTCTTCCGTCTCCGCCATAGGTAGTTCCTAGAAGAGAAAATAACGCCTGATTTTGAGCTATTGGTAATATTTGCCCACTACAGTATGCCCAACCTCTTGGGGCAAAATTTCCTGCGAATAACATAATTTGTGCTAACATTGGTTCCATAGTAATAAAATTTTAAAAGTTAGTAATATATTTAATGCTGTACAGTGCTACTTAGAATTTTAGTTTTTTACCCCACCTTTTGGGGTAGTTTTCTTTTATTTATATAAAGGAATAATTTAAAAACAGTATAGCTAGTTATACGTTTTCAAAATTAGAATTTTAGATGGCTGTTTTTTAGCGTGTAAATACGGCTTATACAAAATGAGTATAAATACGGGGGTATTTTTTACACTTTTATTTACCCCGTATTTACAACTACGTAAAATTACCCAAATTATAAAACTCGTATTTATACGCTGGTATAAAAGATTCTTTCATACTAATTTAGCCACTCATTAAAGTGCACTTTTAAGAAGCGGATTCCGAAAAGCTTAAAATTAGAGTAGGAACAATTTTTAAATTATTTTATTATGAGTAATTCAAAACAAGCGGTTTTAGACGCTTTAAAAAAAGAAGGAGTAACAAGCTTAGATCAATTTGCAGAATTTGCATCTAACTATGCTACTAATAAAGACGGAAAAGGCAATCCTATTGTAATGACTGCAATTATTAGCCCAGGTTTTTTTGTTTCTCACTAAAACCTTTAAAGAGACTTTCTAAAAAGTAGTTGATTTGTTGTTTTGAGGCTTTCGGCTTCGCTCAAGGCAAGCTAAAATCAGGAAATCTTATTATAATGAAAATAACCAAATTATCTTCATTCAAGATTCTTCATTTCATTCAGAATAACACTTTTTAGACAGTCTCTTTTTAATCATGAAAAAACAACTCGAAATAGCAATAAATAGCAGTCTACATTGGATTGATAAACATTTACATTATTTTACTCTTAATACGAATGTAATTGATAAAGAGCCTTTGTTAGATATGCAAAGAAAGCGCTTGGGCGAGCTCGCTATTTTACTTCTTATAGCATCAAAAAACGATTCTTTCAAACAAGATATTCGTCTTAAAAAAATTACTGATTTTATAAAAGAAATTTGTAGTTCAGATTCTTTTTATACTGGTATTACAAGAGACTTAAATCTTTTCCCTTATTATTTAATGCTTTTTAACGGTTTAAAAAGTATGGGAATAGAGTTTAAAGAGTACAAGGATTTTTTACAAAACATTGTTAACGCCAATTTTATGGATTGTATTGAAAGAACTGCTTGGAACCAAATAGATTTTAAATATCAATTAGATTTTGGAGGATTTAAACACAATATGATGTCGTATAATAACATGTATAAGGCATCTAGTTTTTACCATTTACCTAATTTAATTCATATTAGAAATATTGATGTATATGCATTAACTCATATTATTTTTCATTTAACTGATTTTGGAAATAGAAATATTGACGTTCTTTTAAAAGGTAGAAAAGAAAAAACTTTTGAACATCTTGGTGCTTTATTGGTAAAATATACCTTAAAAGAAGATTGGGATTTGTTGGCGGAACTTTTAATTTGTTGTCACAATCTTAACTACAGAAATCATCCGTTGTTTAACGATTGTTGGAAAAAATTGTTAACTGCACAAAATAAAGAAGGAGATTTTACTAGCAGGTATATTCAAGAAGATTTACAAAAAGGAGTATTGGTAAAGGAAAAAGATCGGTTTGATGTAAATTATCATCCAACTTTGGTTGGTTTATTTGCTTGCTTACTAGAGCATCAGTATTTGAGCAAAAAGGGAAAAGATTGTTATTTTAAGGAAGCTATATAAACAAATGATGAACACACTTAAAAAAATACAAAAAAAAGGGTTTTCTTTTGCTATACAGCATATAAACAATACCCTTGAAAACAATGGATTAACAGCTATAATTTTAGCTGCTATTTGCTGTAACACTGCCAATGAGCAAGAAGTATTTCTTCAAAAATTAAGCACTTTTGAAGAAAAAAGAAACTCGATAATTGATGTAAATAATTTATCTCTTTCTTTACAATATGCTATTATTTATTATGGAATTTTTAAAAGATTTCCTAAAGGAATGGAAGAAACTATAACCGATTATTACAACCTTGTTTCTTCTGAAAAAACTGACACAAACTTACTTTCTTCGTACTTATTTTTATCTCAAGCAACAAAAAATAGTGTAGCACTTAGGGATTCTATTTCTTTTAATTTTGATATAGATTTAGAAACCTTTGAGCAAAATACAATTCCATCTCTTTTAAATGAAATAGAAAATCGGACATATTACGGAATTATACCCGTTATTAATACTTCGCCAAAATTAATTGCCATTTTAGAAAGTTCATTAATAGAAGCGTGTAGTGCATATAATTTTCAGAAAATTAGTAAAATTCTTCGTGCTTTATCCTATTTAAATGCTTCAAAGTCTTTAAGTATTCATACTGCACTAACATTTATAAAACACAACCAGCACCCTAAAGGTTTTATCGGTTTTTACGAAAAAGAATTTGCAAGCATTCCAAAAGATAAAAAGATTGATAAAACAGCTATTCGACTATCATCTACACTAACTACAATAACAGCATTGTTAGAATATCACACAAAATTCAGGTTACACAATTCATTAGGAAAAAATATACATCATGAAATGGAATCTTTACACACATCCTTTATATAATCCTACGTTAAAAATTGGCGCAACTGTTGGTACATTGGTTACTGTTTTTTTAAGTGAAAATAAGCAGTATATAAAACGTGTTTTTGATGTAAATGGAACTACTGTTTCTCGTAAAAAACCAACCCTAAAATCGGTTTCTTCTATGCAAAAATTATTTACTAATGAAATGCATTGGTTACATATTTTAAAAAACAGTAATAACATTCCGAAATTGATAGATTATAATGAAACAGAAATGAGTATTACGCAAGAATTTGCAGGTACAGATGTTTATACATTACTAGGTCATAAAAAACGTTTACCAGAAGATATTGATATTCAATTATTCGAAATGTATCAAGAATACAAAGAAAATGGTTTATTTAAAGGCAACGGAGATCCAAGAAATTTAGCAATTAAAAATGGAAAACTTACTGCTTTTGATTTTAAATGGGCAAAACCTCGTTACAAAGAAGGTGTTGTAAAAGAATGGATGAGTATTTGTCATTTTATGAAAAGAATTCATCCAAATACACTTTATAGATTACGACAAACCTTTGCTGATTTTCCTGAAGAACAAGCTCTCTTAAAAATATAGAATTATGACAACTTCAAAAAAAATACTCTCTCAAAAACAAGTTACTTTTTTTAAAGAAAATGGTTATTTAATCTTAGAAAATATTATTGAAAAGAAAATAACCAATCAGTGGAAAAAAGATTATAAAAACTATTTCGGAATTGACATTACCAAACCATCTTCTTATCCTTTAAAAGAAAAAGGAAACGGAAAAAGTGTTAATTTTCTTACTTTTTCTGATGAAAAAAACTCGGTAAACAGTCATCCAAAAATTAAAAAAATTGTTTGCGAACTTGCTGGAAAAACTATTAGTGGCGGCACTGAGCAATTTATTATCCACGCACCAAACCCAACCAAAAAGTGGTTTATTCCTAAACTTGCACATATAGATTTAACACCTAAAAGTTTTAATTGGCGGTTTATGATTGGTTACACAACCTACGGAATTGAGACTAAAAAAAATGGTGGCTGCTTTATTTTCTGGCCTAAAAGTCATCTTAAAATATGGAGTTTTATAAAAAAAAACCCAAATTATTTTTTTGACAATTCTACCTTATCACCAGATGATATTCAACTAAAATATCAAGAAATTGTTGGCGGAAAACCTATACAATTCGAAGCCAAAGAAGGCACTGTTTTATTATGGCATAGCATGTTATTGCATAATGGTTCTATGAATGCTAATGCAATGCCAAGAATTGGTGTTTTTGGCAGATGGGGAAAACACATAAAAGAAAATGAGCCTAGAGAAAAATTTGATTCTATTTGGGAAAATTGGGCAATTTAAAATGTTTCATAAATTGATTTTCGGTATTATCAATCAATTCCCATTTTAAAAGTCTTGTAGTATTGTATAGTTTTTCTAACTCAAGAAACAATTGCTGTTTTGCTTTCTTTTTTAATGTTGAAACTTCTATCGTTTCTTTAATTTTTTCGATGCTTTTTTTGTTGATTTTATTCAACTCATATCTAGAAAACGTATTGAACTGACTTTGTTGCAAATCGAAATATTTAATATCTGGAAATATATTTACAGTCTCTTTTGGAATTTTATGAATGATAATTTTCTTTCCAATAGAATCAATTTGAATTTCTAATTTAGACAGATCGTACCCAACTTCTACTTTTGCATTGACAACTACGACTGCTTTTTTATCAAAAGAAAAATAATCGTAAAAATATTTTTTAGAATCAGCATAACTATACATTTCAGAAAATGTACCTTCGGATACCACTAATTTACTCATGTTTTTAATTCCCGTAAGAATAACCTGAATTTCTTCTTGTTGATGTTGTTGTTCTTTTTTTTCATACCAAAATTTGGCAAGTAAAAAGCCTAATAAGAAAATGGCTGTGTATTTTAAAAAACGCGTCATATTATGAGATTGTTTATGAAATTGCCACGTCGTTCCTCCTCGCAATGACATAATTTTTTTAAAGGTATAAAAAAGAATTAAGATAACAAGATTAACAATTTTTGTTATCAATTAAAAATAATTGAGTTAAAAAGTGAGATTGTTTTACTGCGTTCGTAATGATAATTAGTACATCATTACAAGGGAAGAATGACCGAAGTAATTTGTTGATGTAAATGAGATTACTTCACTACGTTCGCAATGACAAATACCTGCTGAGGCTGACTTCGACTACGCTCAGTCTCCAAAACGAACAACCAAAACTACTCTTCCTTAGGAAACGCGTGTTTGCTAAATAGAAATAGTAAAATAACACCGATGGTTATATACGAATCGGCACCGTTAAAAATAGCGTTAAAAAAGGTAAATTGTTCTCCTCCCATAAAAGGAATCCAGTTAGGTAGAGTTCCCTCCCACATCGGAAAATAGAGCATATCTACTACTTTACCGTATAAAAACTCTCCATAAGGATTCTCTGAAAATAAGGTAGCTACTTTATGATTAGAGGCATCAAAAATTTTACCATACACAAGAGAATCAATAATATTACCAACAGCTCCAGAAAAAATTAATGAAACAGCTACAATAACCGCTGTATGTGTTCCTTTTTTTATGTGTTGTCTTAGCCAATAAATTATTCCTGTTACGGCTACTAATCTAAATAAAGTTAAAAATAATTTCCCTGCTCTACCACCAAACTCAAAACCCCAAGCCATTCCGTTATTTTCAGTAAAATGGATTTTAAACCAATTGGCAAAAACTACCACTTCTTCTCCTAATTGAAAATGTGTTTTAACGTAAATTTTACTCCATTGGTCTACAAATAATGCTAAAA
>CAZZNK010000103.1:0-7566 GCA_964655585.1 uncultured Flavobacteriaceae bacterium | reverse complement strand
TTTTTTATCTTAAAAATAAGTATTTTTGTTATACTAAAATTCATATAAAATGCAAACAGATTCTTTCGTAGTTAGACATCTTGGTCCAAGAGAAAATGATGTAAAACAAATGCTTAAAACAATTGGTGTAAGTTCTCTAGACCAATTAATAGATGAAACAATTCCTGATGATATAAGGTTGAAAAACGATTTAGATTTGCCAAAGGCTCTGAATGAAATCGAATTTTCTATGCATATAAAAGAATTGGCAGATAAAAACAAAGTATATAAATCGTTTATTGGTTTAGGCTACAATGCTGCAATTTTACCTGCTGTAATACAACGAAATATTTTTGAGAATCCTAGTTGGTACACAAGTTATACGCCTTATCAAGCAGAAATTTCACAAGGTCGTTTAGAGGCTTTGTTAAATTATCAAACAATGGTGAGTGATTTAACTGGCTTACCAATGGCAAATTCTTCTTTATTAGATGAAGGGACTGCCGCTGCAGAAGCAATGATTATGTTATACAGTGCTCGTAGTAGAGCACAAAAAAAATCTGGAGCAAATAAATTTTTCGTTTCTAAAGAAGTTTTACCACAAACAATCTCTATTTTAAAAACACGTTCAAATCCGTTAGGAATAGAACTTATAATAGGCAATCATCAAGATTTTTCTTTTTCTGAAGAAGTTTACGGAGCAATAGTACAATATCCTGCAAAAAATGGTCAAGTTTATGATTATACAGTCTTTATAGAAAAAGCGCATCAAAACGAATCTAAAGTAGTTATCGCTGCGGATTTATTAAGTTTAACAATGCTTAAATCTCCTGCAAAAATGGGCGCAGATGTTGCTGTCGGAACAACACAACGTTTCGGAATTCCATTAGGTTTTGGAGGACCTCATGCAGCATATTTTGCAACACATGAAGATTATAAACGTCAAATTCCTGGAAGAATCATCGGAATAACGGTAGATACAGACGGAAAACGTGCCTTGAGAATGGCATTGCAAACCAGAGAACAACACATAAAACGTGAAAAAGCGACTTCAAATATTTGTACTGCACAAGTTTTATTGGCAGTTATGGCAAGTATGTATGCCGTTTATCATGGTCCAAAAGGATTGAAATATATTGCTAAAAAAACGCATTCATTAGCAAACACTTTAAATGAAGGAATAGAAAAATTAGGATTATCACAATGTAATGATACCTTTTTTGACACACTTTGTGTAAAAGTAACCAATGCAACGAAAGTTAATTTTATCGCACAACGATTTGAATTGAATTTTTTAAATATTGATGATGAAACTATCGGAATTTCATTAAACGAAACTACTACAAACGATGATGTCAATAATATTTTAGCAGTACTTGCTGAAGCAGAAAACAAAGACACCGTTACTGTAGATCATTGTTCTATTTGTGAAAACATACCAAACAATTTATTACGAAAAACAGACTTTTTAACACACGAAGTCTTTAATTCGTATCATTCAGAAACTGAAATGATGCGTTATATTAAAAGATTAGAACGCAAAGACATTTCGTTAACAGATTCAATGATTTCATTAGGTTCTTGTACGATGAAGTTAAATGCAGCCTCAGAAATGTTGCCATTGAGTTATAGTTCTTGGAACAATATTCATCCGTTTGTACCAAAAAACCAAGTATTAGGTTATAGAGAAATGTTACACACTTTAGAAGAGCATTTAAACGTAATTACAGGTTTTTATGCAACATCTTTACAACCAAATTCTGGTGCGCAAGGAGAATATGCTGGTTTGATGGTTATAAAAGCATATCATGAATCAAACAATGAAGGTCACAGACATATTTGTTTGATTCCGTCATCAGCACATGGTACAAATCCTGCGTCTGCAGTAATGGCAGGAATGAAAGTTGTAGTTACTAAAACTACCGAAGATGGGAATATTGATGTAAATGATTTACGAGAAAAAACAATCTTACACAAAGATAATTTATCAGCATTAATGGTAACCTATCCATCAACACATGGTGTTTTTGAATCTGCCATTAGAGAGATTACAGAGATTATTCATACAAATGGAGGTCAAGTGTATATGGATGGCGCCAATATGAATGCGCAAGTTGGACTTACAAATCCAGCAGAAATTGGAGCAGATGTATGTCACTTAAACCTACACAAAACCTTTGCGATACCTCACGGAGGAGGAGGTCCTGGAGTTGGTCCTATTTGCGTAGTAAAACATTTGGCTGAATTCTTACCAACAAACCCTGTATATGAAACTGGTGGGAAAAATGGAATTACAGCAATATCTGCGGCTCCTTTTGGTTCTGCTTTGGTTGATTTGATTTCGTATAGTTATATTAAAATGTTAGGAGCAGATGGATTGAAACAATCTACAATGTATGCTATTTTAAATGCAAATTACCTTAAAGTGAGGTTAGAAAAACATTATAAAATTTTATATTCTGGCGAGATGGGTCGTGCTGCACACGAAATGATTGTTGATTTTAGAGAATTTAAAGAGAAAGGAATTGAGGTTGGTGACATTGCAAAAAGATTGATGGATTTTGGATATCATGCACCAACATTGTCTTTCCCTGTAGCAGGAACTTTAATGATTGAACCAACAGAAAGTGAATCGATGCAAGAAATAGATCGTTTTACTGACGCTATGATTCAAATCAAAAAAGAAATTGATGCATATGAAGAAGGAAAAGATTCTGTTTTGAAAAATGCGCCTCATACACAAGAAATGTTGACTAATGACGAATGGAACTTCTCTTACACAAGAAAAGAAGCAGGGTTTCCTTTAGATTGGGTTGCCAATAATAAATATTGGGCTCCTGTGAGAAGAGTTGATGATGCGTATGGTGACAGGAACCTAATTTGCTCTTGTAATCCTATTGAAGATTATATGTAACACTTATTATCATTCTTGCGAAAGCGGGAATCTATACTAAAAAAAATCCAGCAAAATTGCTGGATTTTTTTTAGAAAATTATATTTCAATTATCAATTACAGTTTAATGCAGCCAATGCAGCTCTATATGCATCTCTTTGAGCTTGTGTAAGATTAGTTGCTACAAAACAAGAAGAATTAATAAAAGTTGTTAAAGCATCTTTATATTTTATACAATTCTCTCTATAATTAGATGCATTCGTAGATGATAATTGAGTCAATGCAGTTGCCACATTTTTAAGAACAGCTTCACAATCATCTGCAGGCTCTTCATTACTAGAACATGAAGATAGCAACATACTTGAGGTTAAAATCAATGTGAAAAAAATAGTTTTTAACGTTTTCATAATTATTATATTTTAAGGTTATACCCTGCAATATAAAAAACTCTTTTGTAGCTATAAAAACAATTGTATCGCTTGTAGTAATTAATGTGTAACTGGTAATAAATTGAGTATTACCAGTTGTAGCATTACATTGGGTTTACCCCAAAATATTTAAAGAACAAACCCTAAAAGCAGGAGGTTTCTTTTGATTGGTTATCTTTTAAAATCAAGTTCAGGTTAATAATAAATCTCCTCTAAACTTACAATTTTATTATTTTCCCCTCTCCTAAAAACATCTTTTGGCGTTATCGCAAAAAGATCTTCTTTTCCCATTGCTGCCACCATTTCTTTAACAGCTACAATTGTTTTTGAATGATAATTTTTTACACGCTCATTTTTATCTTCTACCACCAACCCTTCTACCAAATCATCATCCTGCGTAGCAACACCAACAGGGCAAGTATCTAAATGACACTCTCTTGCCTGTATACAACCTAAACTAAGCATAAAACTACGCGCCATATTTACGGTATCAGCTCCCATTGCTAAAAGTTTTACTACATCAAAAGCATCAATAGCTTTTCCGCTAGCTATTATTCTTATTTCATTTTTAAGCTTGTATTTTATTAATAGCTTATTTACAAAAGACAACCCATCTAACAATGGTGTGCCTACATAATTGGTAAACTCTATCGGCGCTGAACCTGTACCTCCCTCTCCTCCATCAACTGAAATAAAATCTGGGTAATTTTTTGTTGATGCAAAAGTTTGTATCATTTCTTCTATTTCTGATGTATTACCAACACAAAATTTAATTCCCACTGGTTTTCCATTACTCAACTCTCTTACTTGCTGAATAAAGTCTATCATTTCTTTATAATTAGAAAAAGACGAATGCCCTGGAGGAGAATCTACGCGTGTAAAAGGATTTATAGCCCGTATTTTCGCAATTTCTTCAGTGTTTTTTTTGGCGGGTAAAATTCCACCATGACCAGGTTTTGCTCCTTGAGAAAACTTGATTTCAATCATTTTTACTTCAGGGCGAATTGCATTTTTCTTAAAGATTTCTATATCAAAAATTCGCTTTCCGTTTTCGTCAGATTTCCCTGCACCAAAATAGCCTGTTCCTACTTGAAAAATTAAATCGCCACCTTGTAAATGATAAGGAGAGATTCCGCCTTCGCCAGTATTATGAGCGAAATCACCCATTTTTGCTCCTTGGTTCAATGCCATAATTGCATTTTTACTCAATGAGCCAAAAGACATCGCAGAAATGTTTATAATAGAGGCTTCGTATTTTTGTTTACATTTATCTGAACCAAAAACAACACGGTCTCCAGAAATATGATGGTGATTGTTAGGAAATAAAGAGTGTTTTACAAATTCATATCCTTTTTCATACACATTATGTTGTGTACCAAACGGAATAGTTTCTACTTCTTTTTTTGCTCGCTGATACACCAAACTCCTTTTTTCTCTGTTGATAGGAGTTCCGTTTAAATCATCTTCTATAAAATATTGTTGTATTTTTTCTCTTTCATCTTCAAAAACCCAACGTAAACGAGCAATTAAGGGATGTGTTCTCAATAAAGAATGCTTCGTTTGAAAACTATCATAAAGTGTTATCAACAAAATGACAATACAAATAGTTGCTATAATAATTGTAATTGGATTTACAATAAAATAAACCAAAACACCTGATAAAATGGCTGTAATAACTGCAATTGTAATAATTGTATTTCTCATAAAATTAATTTGTTCTTGCGTAAAAATACATTTTTTATCGCATAAAAAAAATGCTTTCAAAATTTTGAAAGCATTTTTTATATCGTTTAAATTCTAAAAAATTATTTTTTGAATTTTGCGTATTTAGTTTTAAATTTATCGATACGTCCTGCGGTATCAACCAATTTAGATTTACCTGTGTAAAACGGGTGAGACGTTCTTGAAATCTCTAATTTTATCAATGGGTATTCAACACCTTCTACTTCTAAATTCTCTTTTGTATTTGCAGTAGATTTTGTTAAAAACACATCTCCGTTAGACATATCTTTAAAAGCTACCATTCTATAATTTTCTGGATGTATTCCTTTTTTCATCTTAAATGACTTTTAATATTGTTATTTTTTTATATTAAACTAAGTAAAAGTGGTAAGTTTTTACACTAAAAATACTGTTTTAGTAGTTTAAGGATGCAAATTTAACCATATTTTTTTATTTACAAGCAAATAAATCACTTAATTTGTATCGAAAACTCACAAGAAATTAAAATCTGTGAAATTTATCAGAAAAAAACAACTTTATAAAACTATATTTACTTATGCGTTTGTACAAATATCTTTTAATCTTTATTTTAGGAATCATCCTTTTTACTTCTTGTAAAAAAAATTATAAATTTAAATTAACTACTGATAAAAACATTGTTTTACATAGTAAAACAACCGTAACTCTTAGCGAACTAAACGGAAACCCGATTGATTCTGTACAGTTTTTTGTAAACGGAAAACACATTGCATCAAAAGAAAATTCTGCTGAAATTAATACTTCAGATTTCGGTGTAGGAAAACACGCCGTATCTGCATTGGCTTTTTATCCAGGGAAAACAAAAAAAACAAACAATTCTATCGAAGTCTTAGCAGATAAACCTTACGATATTTACACTTATAAAATCATTAATACTTATCCTCACGATACAAAAGCATTTACACAGGGTTTAGAGTTTTATAATGGTTTTTTATATGAAACTACTGGAAGAAGAGGACAATCTACACTTAGAAAAGTTGAGTTAAAAACAGGCAAAGTACTAAAGAAGATAGATTTAGAATCAAAATATTTTGGAGAAGGAATGACTATTTTTAATAGCAAAATTTATTGGTTAACTTGGGAAAATAAAAAAGGATTTATCTATAATTTAGAAACTTTTAAACAAGAAGGTGAGTTTGAATATCAAAACAGCAAAGAAGGTTGGGGTTTTACACATAATAATACCGAGTTGATAAAGTCTGACGGAACCAATAAAATTTGGTTTTTAGACCCTATAACACAAAAAGAAAAACGATTTATACAGGTATATACAGACAAACGAAGTATTAAATATCTAAATGAGTTAGAATTTATAAACGGAAAAATTTATGCTAATTATTGGAAAGACCCATTAATTGCAATTATAAACCCTGAAACAGGAATTGTTGAGGGGATTGTAAACTTAAAAGCATTAAAAAAAGAAATGGAAAAAACTCAAAAACTAACTGACCAAGATGATGTTTTGAACGGAATTGCTTTTGATTCAAAAAATAATCGAATTTTTGTAACAGGAAAACATTGGGGGAAATTATTTGAAATCGAGTTGGTAAAAAAGCAATAATAAACGAATTTTAAAGTTATCTTTTTAGATAAAACCTAATGAAACAATTTTTATCAATTCTTAGTGTCATTTTACTAATTTCTATCACGTCGTGTAGAAAAGACTTTAACACCATACCAAGTTTTGGTAGTTTGCATTTTTCTAAAGACACCGTTTTTTTAGATACCGTTTTTACCAATATCGGTTCTGCAACCTATAATTTAAAGGTTTATAACAGAAGTAACAAAGACATTACCATTCCTACTATTCAATTAAAAAACGGCACAAATTCTAACTATCGTTTAAATGTTGATGGAATTCCTGGTAAAAACTTTACAGATATCGATATTTTAGCAAACGATAGTATTTATGTTTTTATAGAGACTACTATTGATGTTGCTTCGGTAACAAATCCGCTGTACACAGATAAAATTTTATTTGATAACGGCAACAACGAGCAACATGTAGATTTAGTAACACTTGTACAAGATGCACATTTTATTTATCCGAATAGAAACCCTGTAAACTTTAAAATTGATAGTTTAACTTTAGATGGGAAACCAACTACTATAAAAGGGCGTTTTTTAGAAGATAGCGAATTGACATTTACCAATACAAAGCCAACTGTAATTTATGGTTATGCCGCTGTTCCATCATCCAAAACATTAACAATTAATGCAGGGACAAAAATTTATTTTCATGCCAATTCTGGTTTAATTATTGATGATGGAGCTACTTTAAAAGTAAACGGAACACTTGCCGAAAAAGTGGTTTTTGAAGGAGATAGATTAGAATACTCCTTTAGTAATATACCTGGGCAATGGGGCACTATTTGGATGCGTGCAGGAAGCAAAGAAAACGAAGTACACCATGTACAAGTTAAAAACGGAATTATCGGTTTTTTAGTAGATAGTATTGGTACAAATACCTCGCCTACTCTAATCTTAAAAAACACAGAAATCTAT
>CAZZNK010000102.1:0-7821 GCA_964655585.1 uncultured Flavobacteriaceae bacterium | reverse complement strand
AGAAATGTAGCTCAAAATAGTTGTTAATTATAGAATGAAAATCAAAGTATTAGTAGTAGATGATTCAATATTTATGAGAAAGATGATTTGTAAAATTCTTTCAAAAGACGATGATTTCAAACTATGTATTACTGCAAATAATGGAAAAGAATTAGTAAGATTGGTTTCCTTAAAACGCCCAAAAGTTGTCATTACAGATATTAGAATGCCTATTATGGATGGTATTGAAGCAACTAAAATTATTAAAAAAAATCATCCAGAAATTAAGGTCTTGGCAATGACAATGTTCGATCAACCAGATGCTATCAAACAAATGTTAGATGCTGGTGCATCTGGATATTTACTAAAAAACTCTGGTATAAAAATGTTATCAAAAGCTATTGTTGCAGTTTCTAACGGAAAAACTTTTTTCGATCCCAATGTGGCATTTAATTTTATGAACGATTATCTTGATAAGAATGTTACTATTGGTAAGTCAGAAAAAGTACTATTGTCTAACCGAGAAAAAGAAATATTACAATTAATTGCCAACGGAAAAACATCGAAAGAAATTGCAGACACTCTTTTTTTAGCGAAAACAACTATAGATACTCACAGAAAAAATATTCTTAGAAAGCTAAATCTATCTTCTTCTACAGAATTACTTCGGTATGCTATTGATACGAAGTATGAGTTTTAATTAGCCACTTCGTTGATAAACTTAATACGCATTAAACGGAGTTCTTCCTCGTCATAATCGCCATCAAACTCATCTAATGCATCTTGAATTTTATCCGTTTCGGCTTCCATAAAGTATTCATAAATATCTTCTTGTTGCTCTTCGTCTAACAAATCATCTAAGCAATATGTAATATTTAATTTTGTCCCTGAAAAAATAATGGCTTCCATTTCTTTAATCAACTCATTCATTTGCAATCCTTTCGATTTCGCAATATCTATTAAAGGTAATTTTTTATCGGTATTTTGAATGATAAATAATTTTAAACCAGATTTTATCCCTGTGCTTTTTACAATTAAATCATCAGGTCTTAAAATATCATTTTCCTCTACATATTGAGCAATCAGTTTTACAAATTCCTTACCAAATTTTCGTGCCTTTCCCTCTCCTACTCCAAAAACTTTAGAGAGCTCATCTATTGTAATAGGATATTTCAATGCCATATCATCTAAAGATGGGTCTTGAAATACCGCAAATGGAGGAACCCCCTGTTTTACGGCTACTTTTTTACGCAAATCTTTTAAGATTTTTACCAAAATTTGATCTGAAACTCCTCCTAAAGATTTTGCATTCGTAACAATTGAAGCGTCATTATCGTCAGTATATAGATGATCTTCTGTCATCATAAAAGATGTTGAATTGTCTATAAAATAGAGTCCTTTTTCAGTGAGGTTTAAAACACCGTATTGCTCAATTACTTTTTTAATATAATTTACTACCAATACTTGCCGTATCAATGCCATCCAATACCCAGCGCTTTTGTCTTTTCCGATTCCGAAATAGGGTTGCAAATGCGTTTTGTGTGATTTTAACATTGCATTCTCTTTACCAATTATGGTATTTACAACTTCTTTTGCTTTGTATTTTTGGTTTACACTTTTTACAACAGATAATAGCGTTACAACATCATCTTTAGCTTCATGTTTTGGCTTCGGGTTTCTGGTATTATCATCCATATCCGCACCAGGACCATTTATTTCATCAAATTCTTCACCAAAATAATGTAGTAAATATTTCCTTCTATTCATAGATGTCTCTGCATAACCAACTACTTCTTGCAACAAAGCATGCCCAATTTCTTGTTCGGCAATGGGTTTACTAGACATAAATTTCTCTAATTTCTCAATATCTTTATAAGCATAAAATGCTAAACAATACCCTTCGCCATCATCTCTACCTGCTCTACCTGTTTCTTGGTAATAACTTTCTAAACTTTTAGGAATATCATGATGAATTACAAACCGCACATCGGGTTTATCAATTCCCATACCAAATGCAATAGTCGCCACTACTACATCAGTATCTTCCATTAAAAACATATCTTGATGTTTTACACGCGTTTTAGCATCTAAACCTGCATGATACGGTACTGCTTTAATTCCATTTACCTGTAAAACTTGTGCAACTTCTTCTACTTTTTTCCTACTTAAACAGTAAATGATACCAGATTTCCCAGTACGTTTCTTTACAAATCGAATAATATCTTTTTGTACATCGTCTGTTTTGGGTCTTATTTCGTAGAATAAATTGGGTCTATTAAACGATGCTTTAAAACGGTTAGCTTCGGTAATTCCTAAAGTTTTTAGAATATCTTCTTGTACTTTTTCTGTAGCCGTTGCAGTCAAACCAATTATAGGAACAGTATCTATTTGTTTAATAATATGGCGTAAGTTTCTATATTCTGGTCTAAAATCGTGACCCCATTCAGAGATACAATGTGCTTCATCAATAGCTACAAAAGAAATTTTTTGTGTGCGTAAAAAACTGACATACTCTTCTTTTATCAATGATTCTGGTGCTACATATAATAGTTTTGTAATGCCATCAGAAATATCTTGCATTACTTCTGCAATTTGTGTTTTATTTAATGATGAATTTAGCACATGCGCAACTCCATGATGCTCAGAAATACCACGAATAGCATCTACTTGATTTTTCATCAATGCAATTAAAGGAGAAACTACAATTGCAGTACCTTCTTGCATCAATGCGGGGAGTTGAAAACATAAGGATTTACCACCTCCTGTTGGCATAATGGCAAAGGTATTATCACCTTTCATAACACTACGAATTACACTTTCTTGCAATCCTTTAAACTTGGTGAATCCAAAAAATTTCTTTAGTGGACTGTGTAAATCTATTTTTATATTACTCATTCAATTAAAATCAATATTAAAAAAATGTAAGACTATGCAAACATTAAATTTGAGGTCTCTATTTTTTATAGTAAGTTTGTCCTGTTTTGATATCTTAAAGATATAACTTTTTTTTATTCTGAAAAAATCCAATACAATTTGAAAGATTTTAACAATATTATTACAACAGCAAAAAAAACAATCCGTATAGAAAGCAATGCTATAGCGAATTTAATACATCTTCTTGACAAAAATTTCGAAAATGCAATTAAATTTATATTAAATTCTAACGGAAGAGTTATTGTAACAGGTATCGGTAAAAGTGCAAATATTGCTACAAAAATTGTAGCAACCTTTAATTCTACAGGAACTCCTGCTATTTTTATGCATGCAGCAGATGCAATTCATGGCGATTTAGGAATTGTACAAAAAAATGATGTTGTTATTTGTATTTCTAAAAGTGGCAATACTCCCGAAATAAAAGTACTCGTTCCCTTAATTAAAAATTATGGAAATAAAATTATCGCCATTACAGGTAATATCAAGTCCTATTTAGGTGCCAATGCAGATTTTACATTGAATACTTTTGTAGAGAACGAAGCCTGTCCTAATAATTTAGCACCAACAACAAGTACTACTGCACAATTGGTTATGGGAGATGCTATGGCGGTTTGTTTACTTGAACTAAAAGGATTTACAAGTACAGACTTTGCAAAATATCACCCAGGAGGCGCATTAGGAAAACGATTATATTTAAGAGTTGACGATTTAATAAAACATAATGAAGCACCAAAAGTAACCGAAACAACTACGCTTGCAAATGTAATTATAGAAATTACCGAAAAGCGATTGGGTGTTGCTGCTGTTTTAGATGTAAATGATGCCATTATTGGTATTATTACCGATGGTGATCTTAGAAGAATGTTGAGTAAAACAACAGATATCAATCATTTTACGGCAAAAAATATTATGGGAAAAGACCCGAAAACAATCTCTAAAGATGCTATGGCTGTTGATGCTTTACAAACTTTAGAAGCAAACAATATTACTCAAATTTTGGTTACTGATAATAATAACAAGTATGTTGGTGTAGTGCATTTACACGATTTACTAAAAGAAGGTATTTTTTAAGATGGCAGAACAACAAATGTCTTTTTTAAACCATCTTGAAGAATTAAGATGGCATTTGGTAAGAGGTTTTGCTGCAATTTTTATTGTTGGTATCGTCCTATTTATCTTTCAAACAGAAGTATATGAACAATTTTTGTTTGCACATAAAAACCCAGATTTTATTACCTATCATGTTTTTTGTGATTTATTTACTTCCTTAGGAATGGAAAGTGATTTTTGTAATCTTCAATTTCCAGATAAATTACAAAGTTTAGCACCTACACAACAATTAATGAATTCTATTTGGACTTCATTAATTTTAGGAATTATCATTACATTTCCGTATCTTTTATGGGAAATTTGGCGGTTTATCTCCCCTGGATTACATCCTAATGAAATAAAAAAATCAAGAGGATTTATTTTTATTACATCCCTCCTATTTTTTATTGGCGTTTTATTTAGTTTTTACGTTATTTTACCAATGTCTATCTATTTTTTCTACAATTATCAAATAACAGATATGATTCAAAATAACTTTAAACTAGAAGCTTATATAGGTCTTGTAACCAATACATTGCTAGGTGTTTCTGCTGTTTTCGAATTGCCTGTTATTATCTACTTTTTAACAAAAATTGGTTTAATAACACCCCAATTTTTAAAGAAATACAGAAAGCATGCTTTGGTAGTGGTATTGGTTTTATCAGCAATTATTACACCACCAGATGTTGCAAGTCAAATAATTGTATCTATTCCTATCTTAATTTTATATGAAGTAGGTATTTATGTTTCTAAAAGAGTCATCAAAAACCAAGAAAAAAATGCCAAATAAAGTCAAAGATTTTAATGAGTATCGTATAAAAATGAACGAAAAAATTTTAAATACGGATACAAAAGTTATCAAACGTATTTTTAATTTAGACACCAATGCCTATAAAGAAGGGCATTTATCAGTAAAAACAAAAGAATTACTCGGGTTGGTTTCATCAGCAGTATTAAGGTGTGATGATTGTATTGCGTATCATTTAGAAAATTGCCATAAAGCAGGGGTTACTAAAGAAGAAATGATGGAAACAATGTCTATTGCAACTTTAGTTGGCGGTACCATTGTAATTCCGCATTTGCGTAGAGCCGTTGAGTTTTGGGAGGCGTTAGAAAATTAGCAATAAATTATTATTTATTTAAGAAAACTTAAAGGTTGTAATATTTATATTTGACAATATGATTTTAAGAGCAGAAAATATTCAGAAAATTTACGGAAGCAGAAAAGTTGTACAAGGCATTTCTTTAGAAGTAAATCAAGGAGAAATCATCGGACTTCTAGGACCAAATGGCGCTGGAAAAACGACTTCTTTCTATATGATTGTTGGCATGGTAAAACCAAATGGTGGACGTATTTTTTTAGATGATGATGAAATTACCGAAGACCCAATGTACAAGCGTGCACAAAAAGGAATTGGTTATTTAGCACAAGAAGCTTCCGTTTTTAGAAAATTATCTGTAGAAGACAATATTATGTCGGTATTAGAATTTACCGATAGGACAAAAAAAGAAAGAGAAGATAAACTAGAGAGTTTGATTGAAGAGTTTAGCCTAGGTCATGTCCGTAAAAGTAATGGAGATTTACTCTCTGGAGGTGAACGTAGAAGGACTGAAATTGCACGTTGTTTAGCTTCTGATCCTAATTTTATTTTGTTAGATGAACCTTTTGCAGGAGTAGACCCTATTGCTGTAGAAGATATACAAAGTATTGTAGCACATTTAAAAGAAAAAAATATAGGCATTTTAATTACCGATCATAATGTGCAAGAAACTCTAGCAATTACTGATAGAACTTATTTGATGTATAACGGTAGTATTTTAAAAGAAGGAACTCCAGAAGAATTAGCAGCAGACGAAACTGTTAGAAAAGTATATTTAGGAGAAAATTTTGAACTGAAAAAGAAAAAATTTAAAAAAGTAAAACCATTATCTACAGATAATTAAGACACTTCTTTTACACCTTTGCTTTACCTTAAGTTAGACGTGATAGAAACGAGCACATACAGTATAATTATTAATGGAATCGCAATAAATTGTAGCACAAAAATTAGGACAATAGAAGTTAGTAAAAAGACATATTTCATTCCGTTTTCTTTCCACCCGAAAGATGTAAACTTCAAAGCAAATAACGGAAGTTCTGCATTCATCAAATAACTAAACAACAACGTTACTCCTATTAAAAAATATTTATTTTGAATAAGTTCAACTACAAATTGATACTCAGAATATAGTATAATCAAAGGCAATGAAATTACAAATAGTGCCATTGCAGGTGTTGGAACACCAATAAAAGAATCCGTTTGACGTGTATCTATATTAAAATTTGCCAATCGATAACATGCTGCTAAAGTTAGTAACAACCCAATATATGGAAAGTAATTTGTGTCAGAAAAATCTCCAACCATTGTTTGCTCTAACATTTTATACACCACAATACCAGGAACAACACCACTTGTAACCATATCTGCTAAAGAATCTAACTGCTTTCCTAATTCTCCAGAAACATGTAACAAACGAGCTGCAAATCCATCAAAAAAATCAAAAATAATTCCTAAAATGACTAAAAAAGCAACCGCTTCAAAGTCGCCTTTTACAGCAAAAATAGTTGCAATTACGCCACTCAATAAATTTCCAAGTGTTAGTAAATTAGGAATGTGTTTTTTAATATTCATATCATAAAATTATCTTACGAAAATAAGAAATCCTTTTGGTTGTTTTAGCTTTTGTTGATTTTTTATTATATTTACCAAATAAATTGCTCAAAATTACTGTATGCCGATTTTAAAAACTGACTTCTCTCCTTCTCTTCCTTTTAAAAACGGACATTTTAGCACTATTTATAGAGCTTTATTTACAAAAACCGCATATTCTTACCAACGGAAAAGAATTACAACACACGATACTGATTTTATTGATTTAGACTTCTCAACAGTTGGTTCTAATACCATTGCAATTCTAACTCATGGATTAGAAGGAAGTTCTAAATCTAACTATATTTTAACTGCTTTAAAAAAGTTAAATAGTAAAAATATTGATACCGTTTCTTTTAACCTACGAGGCTGTAGCGGAGAAAACAACTTGCTTCTAGGCACTTATCATAGCGGAAAAACAGAAGATTTAGAAACTGTAATTAATTATATTTTAAAAAATTACGATTACGAAAACATCTTACTTATTGGCTATAGTTTAGGTGGAAATATGACACTAAAATATATGGGAGAATACGCAGAAAAGCAATCTCACAAAATAAAAGGAGCCATTGCCGTTTCTGTTCCTATTGATTTAGAATCTTCTGGAAAAGAGATGAGTAAATGGAATACAAAACTTTATATGAGCAATTTTTTAAAAACATTAAAAGTTAAAGTACTACAAAAGTCAAAAGAATTTCCTGATTTTAAATTAGACGAAATAGCCTTACAAAAAGCAAAAAACTTTACCGATTTTGATGAAATTTATACTGCACCCGTTTTTGGATTTAAAAATGCCAAAGATTATTGGAAAAAAGCAAGTGCAAAACCTTATCTCTCAAAAATAAAAAAGCCCACGCTTTTGGTAACTTCATTAGACGACCCCTTTTTATCTAGCAAATGTTATCCTTTTAAGGAAGCTGAAAATTCTAAATATTTTTATCTAGAAGTAACAAAATATGGCGGTCATGTGGGGTTTATTTCTTCATTTGTTGATAAAAAAAATGATTGGTTAGAACAACGTATCTTCCGTTTTATCAAAAAAAATAGCAACCTAAAAACTATCAAAACAATATCTTCAGGGCAAACTCACACTTTTTCAAGTTGTTTTTCACAATAATTAATTGATTAA
>CAZZNK010000101.1:0-7840 GCA_964655585.1 uncultured Flavobacteriaceae bacterium | reverse complement strand
CAATCGGTAATTTTATCAAATCCAGATTGCAAAAAAGTAACAATTAAAAAAAGTAGTAATAAAATTTCTGTTGAATGGTTGTTGAAGATAGTCATTTTAGATGTTTGTTTTAAAACCAGCCTTTTTTGTTGGTTTGGTATTCGTATATAAATTCTTCGTCAGATTTTGTAAGATAAATAATACCTTCAATTAAACCAATAAGCCCTGTTAATGCAGCTCCAATACCACAAGTAACAAGAAAAAACAGGAGCATAATAACACCTTCTTTGTTGTATCCTAATATAAATTTATGGATACCTAATGCGCCTAATAAAATCCCTAAAACGCCAGCAATAACACGTTTACTTTCTTGGTTTGGTACACTATTTCCGTTTTTATCAATTACATTCATGGGTTTTGTTTATTTATCAATTAAAAAGTAAATTTATAAAAAAGCTTGGTCTTTAGGCTCCCAAAGTGCAATTTATTTGCTTCGTTGTCTCAAATCTAACTAAATTTCTCTTTGATTTTGTCTACAATTGTTTGTGCCAATTTTTGTTTACTTTCAATTGTCCATCCAGCAACGTGGGGTGATAAAATTACGTTTTCTGAGTTGATTAAATAGTTTAAAGCCTCAGGTATTTTATCATCTAAAAAAAGATTTTCAAAAGATGTTTTTTCATATTCTAATACATCTAGTCCTGTACCAAGAATTTTACTAGATTTTAATGCAGTAACTAAGTCTTTTGTAACGACAGATTTTCCTCTACCAGTGTTTATCAGCCAAAAAGGTTTTGAAAATTGATTGATAAAATGAGTGTTTATCATATTAATTGTTAGTAGGGTTTCAGGTGTGTGTAAACTAACAATATCTACTCTTTTTTGAAATTCTTTTAAAGAAACTTGCATACAGTTTTCATCACCAACATTGGGTTTTAGATCGTAACAAATCACCTTAACATCAAACCCACGGAGTTTTTTTGCAAAGGCTTTGCCCATGTTTCCGTAGCCTATAATTCCAACTGTTTTTCCATCTAATTCAATACCTCTATTTTCTTCTCGCAGCCATTTTCCGCTACTTATTTCTTTATCGGCTTTGTTTAATTTATTAAAGAGAGAGAGAATTAATCCGAGGGTATGCTCACCAACAGCATTTCTGTTTCCTTCGGGCGCTGCAATTAAATGAATGCCTTTTTTTTGCGCATATTTACAATCAATATTTTCTAAACCTGCACCAACACGACCTATAAATTTTAAGTTGATGGCTTTGTCTAAAAAAGAGGTATCAATTGCAAACCTACTTCGGATGATGACACCATCGTATAAATGAATTTTATCCTCAATTTTATTTTTTGATGAGGTATAATCTTCATGGTTTGTAAATCCTAAATCGTTTAATTGATTTAAAAGCAATGGGTGATTTGTGTCTAGGTGAAGAATTTTCATTTATTTGTTATTGTGAGGGGTTTGCGATGTAGCAACCTTCTCAAGGTTTAATATTATTTTTTAAAATGTAAAATACACCACTTTTTCACAAAGAGATTGCTTCGTTTCTCGCAATAACATGGGGCTAATATTGTTCTTTTTCATTCGGAAAATCACTGTTTTTTACATCAGTAATATAACGCTGAAAAGCATTTGTCATTTCGGTATATAAATCTAAATAGCGTCTTAAAAAACGTGGATTAAATTCATGAGTCATTCCTAACATATCGTGCATTACCAAAACTTGTCCGTCAACACCACCACCGGCACCAATACCAATAACAGGAATGGCTAAAGATTTTGCTACTTTTTCTGCTAGTTTAGCAGGAACCTTTTCTAAAACTAACGCAAAACAGCCTAGTTTTTCTAATAGTTTTGCGTCTTCAATTAATTTTTGAGCCTCTTCTTCTTCTTTGGCTCTTACGGTGTAGGTTCCGAATTTATAAATAGACTGAGGCGTTAATCCTAAGTGTCCCATAACAGGAATTCCTGCAGTTAAAATTCTAGAAATTGAATCTGAAATTTCACTTCCTCCTTCTAATTTTACTGCATGCCCACCAGATTCTTTCATGATCCTAATAGCAGATTTTAAAGCATTTTTAGAATCGCCTTGGTAAGTTCCGAAAGGCAAATCTACCACTACTAAACAACGGTCTATCGCTCTTACAACAGAGCTTGCGTGGTAAATCATCTCGTTTAAAGTAATTGGCAACGTTGTTTCATGTCCTGCCATTACATTTGATGCAGAATCGCCTACTAAAAGAACGTCGATACCCGCATCATCTACAATTTTTGCCATGGTATAATCGTAAGCCGTTAACATTGAAATTTTTTCTCCGTTTACTTTCATTTCTACCAATGATTTTGTGGTAATTTTTTTATATTCTTTTTTTGCTACAGACATTTTTATATTGTTTTATATATGGTAAAAGTAACAAATATTCTTTTATAGATGTTTATTTTTTATTGCGTTAATCTTCTGTTAATCTTTAAAGGGATAGTTTTTTAAAAGTATTGTTTTAAGTAAATTTATTTTTTTTAACCTGTTGTACATCAACAAAAAAACGGAACCTAAATTTAAAGAACTTACAATTATAAATACAAGAAAATAATTGAAATGAAAATAGTAGAGACAGAACGGTTGTATTTAAGAGAAATGACAATTAAAGATGCTGAAAGCGCATACTTATTAAATCTTGATTTAGAAGTTTTAAAATATACTGGTGACAAGCCTTTTAAAAGTATTGAAAATGCGAAGCAATTTTTAGAAAATTATGACCATTATAAAAAATACAATTTTGGGCGTTGGGCTGTAATAAATAAATCAACAAATGAATTTTTAGGATGGTGTGGGCTAAAATATACGCCAAAACTTGATGAATATGATATTGGTTTTCGGTTTTTTAAAAAACATTGGAACAAAGGTTATGCAACGGAATCTGCCAAGGCTTGTTTAAATTTAGGGTTTAATAAATATAAGATAACTGAAATTGTTGGACGAGCAATGACGGAGAATATTGGTTCTATTAAAGTATTAGAAAAAATAGGACTTACTTTTTTTAAATCATTCTGTTTTGATGGAGAAAAAGGATTGATTTATAAGATTAAAAACAACACCCAAATAGATAAAAATAGTTAATGTGGTTTTTGTTACTTAATTCAAAGTGAAGTTTTTTATGTCTATTAATTAAAGAAAAATTGCAATGTATTAAAGGATAAAAATAGTGTATATTTGACCCAAATGAATCAACAATTAGACCCAAATAAGTGGATAGATAATTATGCAGATTATCTTTTTAATTACACAATTGTACGCGTAAACAATAGCGATACAGCTAAAGATTTGGTACAAGAAACTTTTTTTGCAGGCTTAAAATCAGCTAAAAATTTTCAAGGAAAATCTACAGAAAGAACTTGGTTGGTGGCTATTTTAAAGCGAAAAATAATTGATTATTATCGAAAAATAAATTCAAAAAAAGGACAAGCAGAAGTAAGAATGTCTTTTTATACTGATGGTGAAAATGAGGGAAATTGGATTGAAGAGCGTGTACCACAATCTTGGGATAACGCTTCAGAAAAAGCTGTTGAAAATAAAGAATTAAAAGATCAAATAGAAGCGTGTATTGATTTTTTACCAGAAAAACACGCGATGGTTTTTAGAATGAAAACCATACAAGAGTTCGAAACCGATGTAATTTGTAAGGAGTTAGATATTTCAGCGTCAAATTTATGGGTAATCATTCATAGAGCGAGAACTCAGCTAAGAAGTTGTATGGAAGAGAATTGGTTTAATAAGTAACAAAATAAATGAGTACAAAATTAAAAATAAGCTGCGATGAGGCAACCACCATTTGTGATAAAAATCAATATGGAGAGGCTACATTTTTTGACAAAATAAAACTGCAAATCCATCTTTTAATGTGTAAAGCTTGTTCTAAGTATTCTAAACACAATACGTTTCTTACAAAAGTATATGAGAAGAATATTTTAGAAGGAAAACAACCGACTCAATGCATGAGTGTAAAAGACAAGAAACAGATAAAAACAGCATTAGAAGAGATATCAACAAAAGAGCATTAGGTTTATTATAACCTGAGTGTTTGTTAGATTAAAAACGGAGTTCTCTTAACGAGGCTCCGTTTTTTTGTATCTTTACTTAAAATTATTAAATGCATTTTTTACCAGAAAAAATAGAAGATTATGTTGTTAATCATTCGCAAAAAGAGCCTAAAATTTTGCAAGAATTAAGCAAAGAAACTTGGCAAAAAGTATTGAATCCTAGAATGTTAAGTGGTGCTTTTCAAGGACGAATTTTGGCAATGATTTCTAAAATTACTCAACCAAAAACTATTTTAGAAATAGGCACTTATACAGGGTATTCTGCTCTTTGTTTAGCAGAAGGCTTATCATCCGAAGGGAAAATACATACGATTGATAAAAACGAAGAATTAGAAATACTACAACAAAAATATTTTCAAAAATCTGGTTTTCAAAATCAAATACAGCAATATATTGGTAATGCTTTAGAAATTATCTCAAAGATTGATGTTAAATTCGATTTGGTTTTTATTGATGCGGATAAATTGAATTACTCGAATTATTTTCATTTAATTATTGATAAAATGAATAAAGGAGGTATTATTTTGTCTGATAATGTGTTGTGGAGTGGAAAAGTGGTAGAAAAATTAGACCCGAAAGACAGAGATACTAAGGCGCTTTTGGCGTATAATAAATTATTGAATTTAGATGATAGAATAGAAACCGTTTTACTGCCAATTAGAGATGGTTTAACAATAAGTAGAGTAAAATAGGTAAGTAAAAATTTACATCCCTCTTTTTATAGGTCCAGAAAAGTCTTCAAAACTGTCTTTTACTTCGTCAACTTCTTTTTTAATATCTCGAGCAAAATCAGTATCTATTCCTTTCTCTTTAGCAGTTTCGTTAATTTCTCTTTTAATATCGTTGGTTGCATCTTTTACTTGACGAATACCTTTTCCTAAGCCACGCGCTATTTCAGGAATTTTATCGGCACCAAAAAGCATTACTACAATTAATAGTATAACTATAATTTCTGGACCACTAATAAATAAAAAAGACAAACTCATAAGACTACAAAGATAGAAAAAGTACACTGATTTAGAAATAGAAATAATAGTAGTTTTTTTCTTATGTATTTATCTCTAATTTATAACCTATTCCGTGGATATTTGTAAACTTAACAGATTTGTCATCTTTAAATTTTTTACGCAGTTTAGAAATATATGTATCTAAACTTCTTCCAACAAAAACACCATTGTCTTCCCAAACTTTTTTGGTTAATTCGTCTCGCTTTATAATTGTATTAGGGTTGGCAACAAAAATTTCTAACAATTCACATTCTTTTTTAGAAAGACTAATCTCTACAGTTTTTTTAACCAATTTATTTTGTGTTGGATAAAACTGAAAACTACCAATTGTAGTAAATTTTTTATTTTCTAACTCTTCTGAGGTTAAATAGGGTTTTTTATTTATTGTTGTTGTCCGGTTAAAAAAGAAGAACTGTAATACAAAGGCACCAATAAGCAATAAGAAAACAAGTAATTTATTGTTAAAGAAAACAGTATTTTTATATAAGAAATATACCTTTATTTGATAACAATTTTGTGGTAAAAACCTTCCTCTACAAGGAATAATACTTTTTCCCACAGTTTTTTTCATTTCATAACTATAAGCTATTTCTTTGTCTATACATTGAATAACTTCTACCAAGTAATCATCAGAAAAACCTGCTTTTTGAAATGTTTTTTTTAGTAGAACTACTAAGTTTCCAGGCTCAAAAGATAATTTATTTTGAAACTCAAGACGATAGGTAGCATTTGCAGTTTTAACAATTGGCAACACTAAAGAAGTACTATCTTTTTGGGCGAGTAATAATTGATGACCAACATTACGCAAAGCTACTTTTATACGCTCTGAAAAATTGTTTTTTTCATCAGAAGCATCAGAAAGGAACCACACAAAAAATAATAGGAAAACAAAAGTTATAATCGAAAAAACTATTTTTTTGTTCATAATTTAGCGTAAATAACATACATTTTATTGAGTTTTTACACCTATTGACACTTTTTTCACATTCTTTTGACACTTTTTTACTGATATTGCTATAGTTTTATGGTCAAATTAAACTGTTAGTTCAAACATAGTCTAGAACTCTTTAAAAAAACAAAAAAATGAATAAATTAATTATTTTACCCGTATTACTTCTATTTATTAGTTGTGCAACTGATAAAAAGCAATCTATAAAAACAACGATGATTGCTAAAGTAGAAACTACAAAAACAAAGACGACTACCATTCTAAAGAATGTAGTAACAATAACTGATAAAGCTTATATACTTCAATTTAAAATAGAAAAAACTAAAAACAAACATAATCTTGTTATTGATATAAAGTTACAGAAAGGGGCTTCGTTTATTTCTCCTTTTGAAGAAAAAGAATTTTCAGGAAAGTTCTATATGGATTTAGGAGATTATACCAATCTTTCTTTTGATAAAAAGATTATTGAAACTCCACAAGCAGTTGCAGAATTTGATGGTTTTAAAAAAGGTTCTGTAATTTGGGTAAAAGAAAACACAACCTACATTCAATCTTTAAACATAAAATCTGATGAAGATTTTGAAGTATTCGGAAGAGTTCAATTTACTATTGAGCCTCGTTGTACTTTTGAAGAAATTCCCTTTGCGTTATCTTATTCGAATGGTGTTTTTACCTTTATTGATCCTAAATGTTAAAAACCAGTAGATATTTAATGAATTTATTGTATTTTTATAGTAAGCATGATGTCTAAATTAATATATCTTTTTTTAATAGTAATTGTACTATTGCAATCTTGTAAAAAAGAAGAGCAAAAGAGTTTTACTATTCTTGGTGAAATAGACGGTATTAAAAAAGGAAAAGCTATTCTTTCAAAATTAGATTTAACTACAAACGAAAGAGTTGATGTTGATTCTACAACAATTAAAGATGGTAAATTTACCTTTATTGGTAAAGTAAAAAACCCGTATGTACACACTATTTTTATCAACGGAAATAAACAAAAAATTCATTTGTTTCTTGAAAACAGCAAGATTTCTATTTCAGGAAATAAAACAAAATTAGAACAAGTAAAAATAACAGGTTCAAGAGAAGATAGTTTATTTCGTTCGTATAAATTAGACGATATTTTTGATAGAAAAAAGGGAATGGAAATTATGATAAAGTATCCCGATTATTCTTTTGCTGCTTTTACAGCTTACTATCAGTTTCAAATACACAATATAGCTGCCGATACGCTTGCTACTATTATGAATAATTTTACAAAACCTGTTCAAAAAACGGTGTATTATCAACATTTAAACACTTTATATCAAACAATTAAAAACGTAGCAATTTCTCAATCTGCTCCTTTGTTTTCCATTCCAAATATGCAGGGAAAGAAAGTTTTTTTGTCTGAATTTAGAGGGAAATATGTTTTGTTAGATTTTTGGGCATCTTGGTGCGCTCCTTGTAGAGCTGAAAATCCAAAATTAGTAGAGGTTTATAATCGTTTTGATGATGAAAAATTTACAATAATTGGCATTTCTGTCGATAAAAGTAAAAAGAATTGGTTACAAGCCATTGAGAACGATAAACTTCCGTGGACACAAGTTTCTAATTTAAAAGGTTGGGATGTTGTTTCTGGTATATATGGTGTAAAAGCGGTTCCACAGAATTTTCTTTTAGATCGAAACGGAATAATTATTGATAAAAATATAACCCCCGAAAACTTATTAAAAAAACTTGAGTCACTTTTAAAGTAAAACAGTTACTTCTTTACCAACATTCGTTTAATTTCATTCAATTTCATCAAGGCTTCAAT
>CAZZNK010000100.1:0-7859 GCA_964655585.1 uncultured Flavobacteriaceae bacterium | reverse complement strand
TTTAAAAGTAACATTACAACGGTTACGGCAAACATTTTAAGAATGTCGCTCACAATCATAAAAACACCTTGTGTAAAAAAATTGGCAATAGTTTCGATGTCAGAAACGACTCTTGTCACCAATTTCCCAACAGAGTTGTTGTTAAAATAAGTCATCTTAAATTGTAAAATATGACGAAATGTTTTTGTCCTAATATCTTTAATAATATGCTGACCAACCCAATTTGCAAAGTAAATAAAAGTGAGTTGTAATAAAACTTCTCCTACTAAAATTGCAAACATTAAAAGGGTGTAATTCAATAAACCAACTGCGTCTTTTGTAATAATGTAATTATCTACCGTATTGATTAAAATAAAAGGTCTTAACACTGAAAATAGTGCTAACAAAACTGTTGATAAGGTTGCTATTAGAAATTTTGTACGGTAGTTTTTTGCAAAACTCATTAGTCTTACAAAAATCTGTGTATCGAAAGCTTTTCCTGTTTTTTCTACCAAAATTTAATACTTTACTGCTGTTAAAAATAAGCCTTTTGCGGGGACTGACAATCCTGCATTTCCTCTATTTTTACTCTCTATAATTTCTCTAAATTCTTGTACTGTCGTTTTCCCTAAACCAACATTTACTAATGTACCAACGATAGCTCTTACCATATTTCGCAAAAATCGATTTGCTGTGATTGTAAAAGTTAACTCATTCTCTTTTTTTGTCCAAATTGCTTCTGTTACATCACAATTAAAAGTGTACACCTCTGTTTTTACTTTAGAAAAACTTTGAAAATTCGTGTATGCTAACAGTATTTTTGAAGCTTCATTCATCAAATCAATATTTAACTTTTGATTGTGAATTTGCCAAGAAAAATCTAGTAAAAACGGGTTTCTACCTAAGCAAATTTTATACTCATAGCTTCTACTTTTTGCATTAAAACGTGCATGCAGCTCATCATCAACCAAAAGAACTTTGTGTATAACAATTGTATCTGGCACTATCGAGTTCATTTTAAACACCATTTCTTTTGGTAATTTTTTATCGCTATTAAAATGTGCAAAAAACTGTGTTGCATGTACACCAGTATCAGTTCTGCCAGCACCAACCACCTCTGTTTTTTGTTGAAAAATAGTGCTTACCGCTTTGTTTATTTCTTCTTGTACCGAGTTTACATCGGGTTGTATTTGCCAACCGTGGTAGTTTTTTCCGTTATATGAAAGCTCAATAAAATACCTCAAAAGAAATGTAGTTTTAGAAACTCAAAACTACGGATTTTATTTTGTTATTTGTACTTTCGGTGCGTGAAGAAAATCTTACTACTTTCCGACACCCATAGTTTTATGGATGCTCAAATTTTAAAATTTGTGAAACAAGCTGATGAAGTTTGGCATGCTGGTGATATTGGCAATTTAAAAGTTACCGATACCTTAAAAAAACACAAACCTTTACGAGCCGTTTATGGTAATATAGACGATGCTGAAGCTCGATTAGAGTTTCTATTAGACAATAAGTTTACAGTAGAAAATGTATCCGTTTTCATGACACATATTGGCGGGTATCCGAAGAAATATCATTCCCGAATACGGCAGGAATTAAAAGAGGATCCTCCTAAAATTTTTATTTCAGGACATTCGCATATTTTAAAAGTTCAGTTTGATAAACAATTAAATTTACTACATCTAAACCCGGGGGCAGCAGGAAACTCTGGGTTTCATAAAGTAAGAACAATGTTGCGTTTTACACTTGATAAAGGAGAAATAAAAGATTTAGAAATTATAGAATTGGCTACGAGAGGTTGATCGTTCTTTTGCTACAATTGGCAATTCTATAATTATTTTGGTGCCATTCTTTTTTTCTGTTTTAATTACAAACTTCCCTTTCATCATCTGTATTCTTGCCTCAATTTGGTTGATACCCAATCCGTCTTTTTTAGATATTTCTTTTACATCAAAACCTTGCCCATCATCAGTAATTGATAAATATATTTTTTGATTTCTCTCTTTTAAGTAAATACTCGCATTTTCTGCTTTACTATGTTTTAAAATATTATTAACCAATTCTTGCACAATATTATACACTTTAATCTCAAAATTTTGCTGATACCTTTCTATATTTTTTATATCTGCATAAATTGTAATAGATGAGTTTGAGTATTTTTCTGCCATATCATTAATAGCATAACTTAAACCAAACTTTAATAATATAGATGACACTAATGTATGCGACAAATCTCTAATAGTTTCTGAAGCTTCTTTTATTATTTGTTCCGTTTTATCAATTTCTAAAGGAGTTTCTCCTTTAAATTTTGCTTTACTAGCTTGTAAGTGCAAATTGGCTGAAGACAAGAGCGTGCTTACACTATCGTGTAAAGTTTCTGCTATTTGTTTCCTTTCTGATTCTTTACCATCTAGGGTTGCGTTTAAAATTCTTGTTTGAGAATCTGACCGTAGTTTTTCTATTTTTTGTTGCTGAAGTAACTTATTTTGAGAGAGTTTTAAGCTAAGATTTTTTTTATTTAATTTATAGTAGTTCAATGTAAATAAGAATAATAAAACTGCAAATAAAGTAACACCTCCAAAAACCCAACTTTTCTTTTGAAATGCTTTTTTTGCATCATTTAATTTTATCGCTTCGACTTGTTTTACTAAATCTACATTGTGTTTTGCTTCTATTTCTGTTACTATTTTTTTTACTTCGGCATCTCGTAAACTATCTCTAATATCATATGATTTTCCTAAATAGTCATAGGCTCTATAATCTTTCTGACCATACATAGCCCAAGATAAGTTATCATAAAACACTTCTTTAAATTTTAAAGACTTATTATCTTTGTTGTGCTCTATAATAGTAATAGCCTTTAAATAATACTCTTTGGCTTTTTTATATTCTTTTAACTCTAAATAGATGTTTGCCAAACTTGCTGTTGATGCTGCTTCAGTAACTTTATCTCCTTTTTCTTTATTAAAATTGATAGCTTTTAAAGCATACTCTTCTGCTTTTTTATAATCTAAATATTCTTTTGAGTAGAAGTAAATATTTGATAAATTATTATACGCATTCGATTTTACAGATAAATAACTTGAATTAAAGGAATTGCTATTTATTACTTTTTCGTAATAAAACTTGGCATTTGAGATATCATTTAATCGATGATACATTGCACCTATTCTAAATAAAATTTTAATAGACGAATAATTTTCTTTTAAAAATATCTTGTTTTTTTTAAACTCTTTATTATTTATTTTTAATTCCTGAAAAAGAGCATCTGCTTTTAAATAATACTCTTTTGCTTTTTTATAATTTTTAGTTTTATTAAAAACATTACCAATTAAAAAATTGGTAAGCAACTCTAATTCAATTATATTTTTCTTTTTAACTCTTTTTAACAAGTCAAATCCTTTCCCTAAAGCAAGAGAAAACTCTCCTTTATTATAAAGTTTCTTAATTAATTTATATTCGTTGAAATAGACTGAATCTCGTTTTTGAAAAGGAAAAGAAGAAGCCATTAGGGGATTGACTTCTTCTTTAGAAAAGGCATTTATAACATTGGGGGAATTGAAATAAATACCTAAAAAAAAAATAGTAAAATATTTTATCATTAAAATTACATATCAATTATTATCATTCTTGGTTTTCTAGGTTGTGCATCTTCTTTACTAGCAATATTTCTGCTAGAGTTTGTATGATTTATAAAATCTATTTTTAAATCTACATCTGCATCTTTAGTAAATGTTCTAGAAAAAGTAGCATTAGAGGCACTACCATCTTGTAAATGAATTTCATAAATTGCTTCCTCTTCATTATACACAAAGCTTACAGCAACATCTTCTTTCACGTTAAAATTTAACTGATAAGTAGTGTCTCCATTACTTGTAATACTATAGTCTTTTAACAATTTATTCTCTTTATCTTTTGCAAATACAATATGATCATCTACAATAGTAATATATGATTTTTTATCAGAATTTGTATTTACAAACCCTATCTTTAATTGATCATCATCTAAAAACATATCTTTAGAAAAGTTTCTTTTAGACTGATTGTCAGATTCATATAAATGAAACTCATTTACATTTGTTACTTTATTTATAACATTCTCTGCAGTTGCATTTTCCGATAACTTATACTCTAAAAAATAACTTCCTGATTGATCTTTTTTTACGGTATAAGACTTTAATAATTCTGTTTGTGGCTCAAGTACCAATTCTTCATTTTCAGAACAAGACGTAAAATTGAAAGCTAAAACAATCATTAATACTAGGGTAGTTGCTTTTTTCATAATAAATTAGATTTTAGAAATACTGTTAATACTATTTAGTTGTTGTTTTGTTATTAAAAAGTAGGGAGCGAAACTGTCTAACACAAATAGTTGGGGGAAATCATTTTCAAAAGTTTTAGGAGTTAACCTTTAAAAAAATTATACTATATTGTTTTTGACAGCGTATATCGCTAATCCTACTGCATTTTTTACTTTTATTTTTTTTCTGAGACTTTTTTTATAAGTATTAACTGTTGAGTTACTAATATTTAACTTCATTGCTATCTCTGGTGTACTAAATTCTTTAGCTACCAGTTTTAACACCTCGATTTCTCTTTCTGTTAAATCATCTCCTTCTGCTATAGTTTCTGGCTCTTTAATAAAGAGTTTAAACAATCCTTTTTGTATATCATCACTAAAATATTGCTTTCCTTTAGCAACAGCTTTTACAGCTTTGATAATATGCTCTCCAGCAGATTTTTTAGATAAAAACCCTTTAATACCTAACTCTAGCATTTCATTTACTAATTTAGGTTCATCATAACTAGAAAGTATAATTGTTTTTTGATTGATATTACGAGATTTAAAAAACCTCATAACCTCAATACCATCTATCTCAGGCATATTGATATCTAAAACCAATACATCGGCTTTATTATTTTTAGCCCAATTGAGAACTTCTCTTCCTGTCAATGAATAACCTTCTACAGCTAAATTTTCATCAGTATTTAAAACAGCTATGATACCTTCTATTAATATTTTATGGTCATCAGCTATGTGAACGTAAATCTTTTCTTTTTCCATCAAATAATTATGTTACAAATTTAAACTCTAAAATCGTTCTGTGCAATCCCCCAAAAGGGGGATATTTGCCCTCCCCCTTTTGGGGGAGGCGCCTCCCCCAAAAGGGGGAGACGACATCCCTTAAACCCCTGATTTTACTAGGAAAACAATTTACACTATTTTTTTGTTTTTTTATATTCCTTTTTTAACAAATTCTTAAAAACGCAGATAAAATTAAAAAAGCTGAGGAAAATCCTCAGCTTTTTTTGCACTAAATATAAACTAAGATGTTAGGTTTATCGTAATCTATCTACAGATTTTACGAGATCTTCGTCCTTTTTAATTGCTTTATTTGCTAAAACGCTTAGCAAAACAACAAGTACAGGTAAAAACATCCCAATACCTTTCTCAGAAACTAATGCTTCTCCAGATAAAGTTAGTAATAGATATATCAATATTCCTAATAAAAAAAGATTGATCAAAATAACAATACGCCCCATTACAAATTGTAACTGTCTATTTTTAAACAAAAAAACAGTAATTAACGATACAATTGAAGAGGCAATAAATAAAATAGGAATCATTTTTTGCATGATTGATGCATCATTCAATAAATCAAAAGTAAAAACTTTATTTTTTATTGATGTTTCCCATAAATTGAATACAAAAATAAGTCCCCCTGAAATAAGAGAGGCTACTAATAAATAAATAGATTGTATTCGCTGAATCATTTTCTAATAAAATAGAACAACAAAAGTAGCCTTTCTTTTTTAAAAAGAAAGCTTGTAAATTAAAATAATTGTATATATTTGCCTTGTTATTTATAACAAACACATAATAAGCATTGTATAGTACTATATACAATACTGCTAACCAAACTAGCTTTATAAAACATCTTAAAAAACAATCATTAAGATTTATAATTTAACTTAACATATATAATACATGTTCGATATCTCTGAACTAAAAGCGAAAACTCTTGTAGATCTACAAGAAGTAGCAAAATCAATTGGATTAAAAAAAACAAGTCAACTTAAAAAATTAGATTTAGTTTATCAAATTTTAGATAGACAAGCAGCAAACCCTACAAAGGAAGAGCAACCAAAAGTTGAAAAGCCAAAAAGAAAACGAGTTGTAAAAAAACAACCTCAAAAAAGAAAAGAAGATCTTTTTTCGTCTACAACTGACACAAAAACCGTTGAAAAAACTTCAGTAAAGCCAATTGAAGAATCGATTGAAAAATCAATTGAGAAAAAAGTACAACCATCTGTACCCGTAAAAAAACAAGAAGCTCCTAAAAAACAAGAAGCTCCTAAGAAACAGGAAACTTCTGAAAGACAGGAAACTCCTAAAAATGAAGATACCTCTAAAAAAGAGCCTGTAAAAGACAATGCTGAACAACAGAAAGAAAAACAGGAACCTAAAAAGCCTGTACATAAAAATCAGCAACGTAATAATCAACAGAACAACAGAACTAAAAATACGAATCAGCAAAAAAATCAAAATAACAAAAACCACAAAGGTGGTAATCGTTATAAAGACCCTGATTTTGAGTTTGACGGAATTATAGAAAGTGAAGGAGTTTTAGAAATGATGCCTGATGGCTATGGTTTTTTAAGATCTTCTGATTATAATTATTTATCATCACCAGATGATATTTATGTATCGCAATCTCAAATTAAATTATTTGGTTTAAAAACAGGTGATACCGTAAAAGGAAATGTACGTCCACCAAAGGAAGGTGAAAAGTATTTTCCTTTGATTCGTGTTTCTAAAATCAATGGATTGAATCCGAATGTAGTTAGAGATCGTGTTTCTTTTGAGCACTTAACTCCACTTTTTCCGCAAGAAAAATTCAATTTAGCAGAAAAAGGAAGCTCTTTATCAACAAGAATAATCGACTTATTTTCTCCGATTGGAAAAGGACAACGTGGTATGATCGTAGCACAGCCTAAAACTGGTAAAACAATGTTATTAAAGGATGTTGCCAATGCTATTGCAGCAAATCATCCAGAAGTATATCAAATTGTTTTATTGATTGATGAACGCCCTGAAGAAGTTACAGACATGAAGCGTAATGTGCGTGGAGAAGTTGTTGCTTCAACCTTTGATGAACCAGCTGAAAAACACGTTAAAGTTGCTAATATCGTTTTAGAAAAAGCAAAAAGATTGGTTGAATGTGGACATGATGTTGTAATTCTTTTAGATTCGATTACTCGTTTGGCTAGAGCTTACAACACAGTTGCTCCTGCTTCTGGTAAAATTTTATCAGGTGGTATTGATGCAAATGCATTACACAAACCAAAAAGATTTTTTGGTGCAGCAAGAAAAATTGAAGGCGGAGGTTCTTTAACTATTATTGCAACCGCATTAACAGAAACTGGCTCTAAAATGGACGAAGTAATTTTCGAAGAGTTTAAAGGAACTGGTAATATGGAGTTACAATTAGATAGAAATATTTCTAACCGTAGAATTTATCCTGCTATCGACTTAATCAAATCAAGTACAAGAAGAGATGATTTATTACTAGATCCTAAAACAGTACAAAGAATGTGGGTGTTAAGAAAATACCTTGCTGACATGAACCCTATTGAAGCAATGGAGTTTATCAACGATAAAATAAAGTTCTCTAAAAATAATGATGAGTTCTTAATTTCTATGAATGGATAGAGGTTAAAATCCTTATTCTCGATACAAATTTTACTCATTTCAATCGTAAAATTTACTCGAATTAATAGATAAAAAAAATCACGCTAAATAGCGTGATTTTTTTTGTTCTAAATGTCTCGTCCTAATATAGTGTTACACTAAACATTATTTATTCATGGAATTA
>CAZZNK010000099.1:0-8210 GCA_964655585.1 uncultured Flavobacteriaceae bacterium | reverse complement strand
GAATACAAGAGGGTAAGTTAAAATGGCGACAAAAAAGGGAAATCTACCTTTGCTTTTTCTGATGGATGGATAAGCATAACTCTAAATGAAGTGACTGGTTTTACTAGAATGAGAGGAAAAGTAATCAATGCTTCTAATGTTATGCAAGGAACTACTTATGATGAATCTAGCAATGAATCGAATTGGTCTGCATCACAAAAAATGAAAAAATTAGCTAAAAAAGACAAAAAGAAAAAGAAAAAATCTGCTGATAAAAAAAATGATGTGGTTGCAGTAAGTTACCCAAATATTGGTTTCGGAAATTACACACAACCAAAACAAAAAACTATTTTAATTAAAAACACCACTGTTTGGACAAGTGAAGATGATGGTGTTTTAAAAAATACTGATGTCCTTTTAAGAGATGGTAAAATTATTAAAATCGGTAAAAACTTAAGAGCTGGTAGTGCAACCGTAATTGACGGGAAAGGAAAACATTTAACCGCGGGTATTATTGATGAACATACCCACATTGCTACATCTGCTGTAAACGAAGCTGGTCATAACTCTACTGCAGAAGTTACCATAGAAGATGTTGTAAATCCGAATGATATTAATATTTACAGACAATTGGCAGGTGGGGTTACATCTGCACAAATTTTACACGGTTCTGCAAATCCGATTGGTGGTAGAGCTGCCATGATTAAATTAAAATGGGGAGAAAATGCAGAGGGTTTGTTATACAAAAACAATGATAAATTTATAAAATTTGCCTTAGGAGAAAATGTAAAACAATCTAATTGGGGACCAAATAATACTATCAGGTTTCCTCAAACAAGAATGGGTGTTGAACAAGTTTATATAGATTATTTTCAACGTGCAAAAGAATATGATGCCCTTAAAAAAAGTGGTAAACCATATCGAAAAGACATTGAACTAGAAACTTTGGCACAAATTATCAATAAAGAACGGTTTATAACTTGTCATTCTTATGTACAATCAGAAATAAATATGTTAATGAAAGTTGCTGATCAGTTTAATTTTAACATCAATACATTTACCCATATTTTAGAAGGATATAAAGTTGCTGATAAAATGAAAAAACATGGAGTTGGTGGTTCTACATTTGCAGATTGGTGGGCATACAAATACGAAGTAAACGATGCCATACCGTATAATGCAGCAATCTTAACAAATGCAGGAATTACTGTTGCTATTAATTCTGATGACAGAGAGATGGCAAGAAGATTAAATCAAGAAGCTGCTAAAACAGTGAAATATGGCGGAATGACAGAACTAGAAGCTTGGAAAATGGTTACGATAAATCCTGCTAAATTATTACATTTAGATCATAGAGTTGGAAGTATAAAAGTTGGTAAAGACGCAGATGTTGTGTTGTGGAGTGCCAATCCGCTATCCATTTATGCAAAAGCAGAAAAAACCATTATAGATGGAAAGATTTATTTTGATATAGATACCGATTCACAAAAACGAAAAGACATCAAAAACGAGAGAAGTAAACTCATAAAAATGATGCTGAACGAAAAAATGAATGGAGGTAAAACACAAGCTCCTGTTAAAAAATCAACCAAAAATTTTCACTGCGATACTTTAGATTAGTATTTCAACTAACAGTGTTCTGTTCACAATAATAATGACTAAACAATTCAACATTGAAAAAACACATACAATGAAAAAACAACTCATATATAGCTTTATAACTTTCTTTTTTATAGGAAGCCTATTTGCACAACAAACACCTGCATCAAAACAAACACAAGCCTATTCTATTGAAGGAGCCACAGCACATTTAGGAAACGGGAAAATTATTGAAAATTCATTATTGATGTTTGATAACGGAAAAATAGTTTTTGTTGGAAGTGCAATGATGAAAATTGCTAGAATAGGAACTGTAATAAATGCAAAAGGCAAACATTTATACCCAGGCTTTATTGCCACAAATACTACTTTAGGATTGGCAGAAATAGATGCCGTTAGAGCCACTAGAGATTTTGATGAAGTTGGTGCAATGAACCCACATATTAGAAGCTTAATTGCCTATAATACAGAAAGTAAAATTGTAGAAACAATGCGTCCAAATGGCGTATTAATGGCACAAATTACACCTAGAGGCGGTACCATTTCAGGCACATCTTCTGTGGTACAATTAGATGCTTGGAACTGGGAAGATGCCACTATAAAAACAAATGATGCCATTCATATTAATTGGCCAGGTAGCTTTACCAGAGGACGTTGGTGGATGGGTGAAGACCCTGCTTTAAAAATCGATAAAAACTATAGTAAGGAAATCACAAATATCAAATCTTATTTTGAGAATGCGAAACGCTATTTGGCAGGAAATAAATCGACTAAAAACTTACCATTCGAAGCTACTGAAGGGTTATTTAATGGCTCTCAAAAACTATTTATCCATGTAAACGGACAAAGAGAAATTACAGATGCGATTACTATTTCAAAAAAATTAGGTATTAACAACATTGTAATTGTACATGGTAATGGCGCTGAAAAAGTGGCTGATTTACTCGTGAAAAACAATATTCCTGTTATTGTAAACAGAGCCCATAGAACCCCAAATAATGAGGATGATGATTACGATTTACCTTTTAGAAATGCTAAAATACTAACCGAAAAAGGCATTGTGGTAGCTATTGGAATGGAAGATGATATGGAACGTATGAATACAAGAAATTTACCTTTTTATGCAGGTACATATGGTGCTTACGGTTTAGGTAAAGAAAAAGCATTACAATTAATTACAGAGAACGCTGCAAAAATATTGGGAATTGATGACAAAGTAGGAACACTAGAAGTTGGTAAAGATGCTACTTTATTTATCTCAAAAGGAGATGCTTTAGACATGCGAACCAATATTATTTCTAAAGCATTTATACAAGGAAGAGAAATTAGTTTAGAGAGCCACCAGACAAAACTTTGGAAACGTTATTCTAAGAAATACAAAAACCAAGTATCAAAATAAATAGACAATCTATACACTAAAAGGTGTAAACCATACATTAACAAATAGATTTTACCTAAGTTATCGATACCTTACGTTTGTTTATTAAAATTGTTTGTTTTATTCCCTAAAAAAGGGTTCTGAAATTTTCAGAACCCTTTTTTCAATCACAAATAAAACAATTTCCCTTTCATAGCAATTGCATTTAACAAAATTAAAGAAAACAAGTCTTTTTATTTGATTACAAATATTCGTAAAATAATCGTACCATAGAATACCTAATTATAGGTATTTTTGCTTTTAAATAGATTTTTTTTGATGAAAACAATAAGCAGCCCACAAAATCCATATATCAAAGAATTGATAAAGCTTCAAGAGAAAGCGAAGGAAAGAAAAATTAAAAAACTATTTTTGATAGAAGGAAAAAGAGAAATCTCTCTTGCCATAAAAGGTAGATATACGATTGACAGACTCTTATTTTATCCTGATTTATTTTCTGTAGATGCCATTTCTGATATGACAGATCTACCAATAAATACTATTGAAATTTCGAAAGAAGTATATCATAAATTAGCCTATAGGGAAAGTACTGAAGGAATTATTGCCGTTGTAAAAACAAAAGATTTTTCATTAAAAAATATTCAATTTAAGAATAAGAATCCTTTAATTTTGGTAGCAGAATCTTTAGAAAAACCAGGTAATTTAGGTGCTTTATTACGAACTGCAGATGCCGCTAACGTAGATGCTGTTTTAGTTGCCAACCCAAAAACAGATATCTACAATTCAAATGTAATACGTTCTAGTATTGGTTGTTTATTTACCAATCAAATCGGTATAGGGTCATCCGAAGAAATTATTGCGTTTTTACAAAAAAATAGTATTGCTATTTACAGTACAACACTACAAAATTCAAACGAATACCATAAAGAAAATTATACCAAACCAACAGCTATTGTGGTTGGAACAGAAGCTACTGGGTTATCAAAAATTTGGCGAGATAAAGCTACCCAAAACATCAATATACCCATGCAAGGAAAAATTGATTCTATGAATGTTTCTGTCGCTGCTGCCATTGTTATTTTTGAAGCCAAAAGACAACGAAGCGTTATAAAATAAAGATTACTCTTGCTTATGAGTTTTCTTTATCTTACTTTCATTCTATCAAAGAAATAAGGGTTTAAAATACTTTTTCCAGTCATTTTTTATGGAGTACAAAGCAACAATAGAGCAAGAAAATAAAGAAATAGCAAATCTCTACAAAGATTTGCTAAAAGAAACGTACCAAACTTTATCAAAAGAAGATGTAAAGTTAATTCGTAGTGCTTTTGAACTTGCCGTAGAAGCACATAGTGATCAACGTAGAAAATCTGGCGAACCCTATATCTTTCATCCTATTGCAGTTGCAAAAATTGTAGCGAATGAAATCGGTTTAGGCGCAACTTCTATCGCCGCTGCCCTACTACATGATGTTGTTGAAGACACCTACTATAATATTGATGATATGGAGCGGTTGTTTGGCGAAAACATTGCTAGAATCGTTAGTGGATTGACAAAAATATCGAACTTAAAAAAAGATAAAGATAACTCTATACAAGCAGAAAATTTTAGAAAAATGCTGCTTACTTTGCATGATGATGTTCGAGTGATTTTAATTAAAATTGCTGATAGACTGCACAACATGCAAACAATGGATTCGATGCCTGCATATAAACAGGTTAAAATTTCATCAGAAACCTTATATATCTACGCTCCTCTTGCCCACCGATTGGGTTTATTTAATATAAAAACAGCGTTAGAAGACTTGGGATTAAAATATACCGAACCCGAAGTTTATAATGATATACTTGCTAAAATAACCGAAAGTAAAGAAGAACAAGAAAAGTATATAGAAGCATTTTCATCAACAATAAAAAAAGGTCTAGACAAAGAACATTTTTCATACACTATTAAAGGTAGAAGTAAATCTATTTTTTCTATCCGAAGAAAAATGCAAAAACAAAACGTAACTTTTGATGAGGTTTATGACAAATTTGCGGTTAGGATTGTTTACAAACCTACCTCGATAGATGAAAAATTTGATGCTTGGAAAATTTATTCTATCGTAACCGATTTTTTTAAACCAAATCCTTCTCGATTACGGGACTGGATTTCTCATCCAAAGTCTACAGGGTACGAAGCCTTACATATTACAGTAATTGGTCCTAATGCTAAATGGGTAGAAGTACAAATCCGTTCTGAAAGAATGGATGAAATTGCTGAAAAAGGATATGCTGCTCATTTTAAATACAAACAAGGTAGTACAAAAGAAAATGGTCTAGAAGGTTGGCTAGATAGATTAAAAGAAACTTTAGAAAATCAGACTTTAAATGCAGTTGATTTTGTAGAAGATTTTAAGTTGAATTTATACGCAAAAGAAATTTTTGTATTTACTCCTAAAGGAGATTTAAAATCGCTCCCAAAAAATGCTACAGCATTAGATTTTGCATTTGCAGTTCATACCGATGTTGGTTTAAGGTGTAGGGGTGCAAAAGTAAATGGCAGACAAGTTCCGTTAAATCATCAGCTTAAAAGTGGAGATCAAGTAGATGTACAAACCTCTGCAAATAACAAGCCCAATGTACGATGGCTAGATTTTGTAATTACATCTCGAGCAAGAACAAAAATTAAATCTGCGTTAAAAGACAATGAAAAAAGCATTGCAATTGAAGGAAAGGAAATACTGATACGGAAACTACGTCATTTAAAAGTTACTTATGATGAAAAAGTACTGAATGAATTGGTAAAACATTTCGAGTTAAAAACAAGCTTCGATTTATTTTACAGAATTGGTAATGGTGCCATTGAAAATGCGCAATTAAAGTCTTTTGTAAATCAGCGTAATAACGCTATTTTAAACTTCTTTAAAAATAAATTGCGAAGAAGCCCCTCAAAAGAAAACCTAAACAAAGAAGAAGTAAATGCTAAATACGATGCCTTAGTTTTTGGGAAAGAAGAAGAAAAATTAGAGTACAAACTAGGTAAATGTTGTAACCCTATTGCTGGCGATAAAGTTTTTGGATTTGTTACTATTAATGAAGGTATTAAAGTGCATAAAAATAATTGCCCCAATGCTATTTCTATGCAATCTAACTATGCCTACAGGATTATTCCTGCAAAATGGATTGACTCGTCTAAAGAAGATTTTAAAGCAATTATTCAATTGAGTGGTGTTGATAATAAGGGGATTATGAATGAGATTACTAAAATAATTTCTAACAATACCAAAGTCTATATACATAGCATAAATATTGCAGGGAATGATGGTGTTTTTGATGGAAAAATTTCTATTAGTGTTTCTAACAGAACACAGTTGAATAAATTGATAAAAAATATTAAAAATATTGATGGTGTTTTAAAAGCGAAACGCGTAAATACCATGAAATAAAATTAATTCTTAATTTACAATAAGAAGGATTACTCCACTAAATAGTATCAAATAACTTACTAAAAGAATCTTCCAGAAAATATTGGCTTTTTTGAGTTCCATAAATTGAAATGCAACTAGTAAAAATTTAATTCCTGATACTAGTAAAATTATTGTACTTACTATTTTTAATTCTGAATAAAATTGCGAGAATAATCCTGTAAAAAATGTCAGTACAATAAGAGTTCCTAAGGTTAAAATGTCTTTCTTTTTCATATCCTATAGAATTAAGTAAAGTATTGGAAATAGCAATAACCAAATTAAATCGCACATATGCCAAAATGCTGCACTAGACTCTATATCCTCTATATTGGTTGTTATTTTCTCTTTTTTCAATCCGAAATAAACAGAAATTAAAATACCTAAACCAACCAATACATGAATTATATGAAACAAGGTTAACAACCAATAATATGTAAAGAAAGAATTGTATCCAATTCCTAAACCTGCATCTAATTTTCCTGAATATTCAACACTCTTTAATACTAAAAAAAGGAGTCCAAAAAACATTGTTGTCAATAAATACTTCTTTGATTTTACAATATTTTTAGCTTTAAATTCTTTTACTGTAACTGCCATAAAAAAACCACTTGTAAGCAAAAACACGGTATTTATCATTCCAAAAGTAGCATTTAATCGCAACCTTGATGTATGAAAAAGTTCAGGATTTTCTTTAGCAGATATCACAAAGAAAATCAAAGCAATACCAAAGGTTATCAATTCTAAAAAAATGATAATCCACAGTAAAATTCCTCCAGGAGGATAGTAGATGTTTTTATAATCTATTTTCATTTAACAGGTACTAAAACTGGTTTTATAAAACCTTTTTCAATTTCAAGTTTATAATTTGCTAATTGATGTAATAAATGGTCTCTATTATTTTCAAATTTAGAGAATAGACCTTCATAATATGCTATTCCATCGTTCAAATTAGTATAAAAAGCATTCAAATATTTTTCTTGCTTTTTTGTCATCTCCTCTTTACTTTCATCAACTTTACTGAAAAAATAATCTACATACATTTTCAATTCTTTGATAAACATATTAGGACGCTCTTTATGCGAAATCACATTTGTTTTTCCGTAAATATGAGCCACCATTTTTTGCAATGAAATTTCTTCTGAATAATAAGCCATATTTGGTCCTGGGCAAATTGCAACACCTTGTTCTTCTGCCTTCTTTTCTATAGCATAATTAATTGATGCCGCATTTGATAACCCATCGCATAAACAGGTTTTTTCAGTAATTTTAAAATATTTTTTATCGTATTCTTTTTGATGCAACTCTTCTTTTTTTAGTTCATCTATCTTTGCTGTTTGATATTTTCTAGACGCAGTACAAATTGCTTTACTAGAATATTCTTTATTTGATACTAAAAACTTTTTAGGACAAGAACTTCCTGGTTTACCATTCTCAATTCTACTTTTTCTAATAAAATCATTACTACTTCCTCTTAGACTGTTAAACGGAACTCCTAACGGAGAAACACCACTTAAATACAAATCTTTTTCTGTTGCTTTTTTTAACGTTTCAATAGTAGGTTTATCTACCGTTGTAGCTTCAGGAACTAATAAAAATGGAGTTCCCCAGCCTACAGAATCTACGTTATAATTATTCAGTAAAAAAGAATGTTCTTCGAAATTACCTACGCCTCCTTGTACGGTAATACTAATATTTAAAGGAATTTTTGGAATGTGTTTTTCCTTATTTCCTAACGCTGCAGCATATATTTGATGAACATCATCTACCAACTGCGTTTTATTATTTTTAAATTCTTCTAAAATTGGCCCT
>CAZZNK010000098.1:0-8280 GCA_964655585.1 uncultured Flavobacteriaceae bacterium | reverse complement strand
AAGTACATTTAAAAACCGATCGGGTCTGTCCAAATCCATCACCAAAAATAACCCTGTTAATCCTAAGAAAACTAACGAAATTCCTGCTGACCATAATTTTGTAGTGTCAGAAACTTCATATCCTAAAAGCATTGCTAAAAATGGAATTAAAAATGCGCCTGCCGAAATTGCTTTTGTCATTACATAAGCAGATACTTCCCAACCCCAAAGTATACCTTTGTCTGGTGTATCGTATACTCTTCGTGCTTTTCCGTTTAAAACATCTATATAATTCGGGTTTTCTGCTGTTTTCTTCTGATAAGCGGCTTGCATATTATTATCAATCGTCATTTGCAACAAATTTACATCATCATTGGTATGCATCATTTTTTCTGCTGCTTTGGCATAATGACCAACTCCACGAGCTTGAGAGTTCCATAAGAAGTCTCCCGATTTATCTGTCGCTTCTGGGTTTAATGACGCAAAATCACCATCAATATAAAATAAATTTGGTTTTGTCCCTTTTTCAGGTTTACGAACAGTTACTGTTTCTCTTGCTAGTAATTGTGATATTTCTGTGTCAGGGTTTTCCATATCACCAGCAATAATTGCGTGTTCTGGACAAACGGTTACACAAGCAGGCTCTCTACCAACTTCTATTCTGTGTGCACAGTAATTACATTTTGCTGCTGTATTAGTATCTGGATCGATATATAAGGCATCATAAGGACACGCTTGCATACACGATTTACAGCCAATACAACGATTATTATCAAAATCTACAATACCATCATCACGAGTGTAGAGTGCTTCTACAGGACAAATTTCTACACAAGGAGCATCTTCACAATGGTTGCATCGCATCACAGAAAATATTCGGCGTGTGTTTGGAAATTCTCCTTTTTCTACTTGTTTAACATAAGTTCTGTTAACACCAATTGCAACATCGTGTTCACTTTTACATGCAGTAGTACATGCATGACAACCAATACATTTTCGGTTGTCGATTATAAATCCGTAGTTCATTTAGTTAATAATTTGATTCATGTTAGTTGATTTCATTTTTATATTTAATGAGGTAATTTCTCCTTTAAGGCATAATAAAAAATGGTTCCTATAAAGCCTCCTAAAAGTACAATACTAATTGCTATTGCTCCTCGTCCTAAAAGTATAAATATTGGTCCAGGGCAAGCACCAGCAAGTGCCCAACCAAGTCCAAAAATTATTCCTCCAATAATATTTCTTGCAAACCCTTTCTTTTTGGGTTCGATATTTATTTTTTCTCCTAAGTATGATTTTACTGTACCTTTATTCATAAAATAGAATAATATCATTCCTGTAACTACTGCTGAACCAATAACACCATACATGTGAAAGGCTTGAAATTTAAACATTTCATAGATTCTGTACCAAGATACAACTTCAGCTTTGCTTAAAATAATTCCGAAGAGGATACCTATGAATAAAAATTTGATATTCTTCATATTAAAAAATTAATGGAATTAAAAACCATGTCATGATTAACCCTCCAATAAAAAATCCGATGACAGAGATTAATGAAGGTAATTCAAAATTACTCAAACCAACAATGGCATGACCAGAGGTGCAACCTCCAGCATAACGTGATCCAAAGCCTACTAGAATGCCAGCAATTAATAGAATTAAAAATCCTTTTACTGTAAATAATGTATCGATACTGAAAATTTCGTCTGGAAGATATTTGTTACCAATATTTTGAAAACCTAATTCTGATAATTCTTGAACAGTTTGTGGATTTAAAGCAACTGCAGTACTTGGTGTTAACCATTGGTACGCAATAAAACCTCCTATAATTGTTCCGAAAATGAACATTAAATTCCAACCGTTTTTTCGCCAATCGAAATTAAAAAAGTTGACTAACTTTCCTGCTCCACCAATAGCACAAAGGGTTTCTAGGTTTGATGATACACCAAACTTTTTTCCGAAATAGAAAAGTAGAAACATCACCAAAGTGATTAAAGGACCTGCAATATACCAAGCCCAAGGATCAAAAATAAAATTCATAGTTAGTAATATGCACTAAATATAGCTTTGTAACATTGGTTACTCTGTAACTTTTGTTACAAATGTTGTCTATTTAAAATGATTTTAAATACTAAAGATGTTTGATTGTAATGTAATTTCTATGAAGTTTAATTTTGTCTAGATTTTCTAGTTTCTTGAGTAATCGAGAGATAACAACACGAGATGTATGCAGTTCGAAAGCAATTTCTTTATGAGTACTTCTAACAATATTATCTTTAGCTATTCTTGCTTTTTCTTTTAAATATTTTAGTAAACGTTCATCCATTTTTAAAAAGGCAATTGAATCAATTGTTTCGAGCATTTCGTTTAATCTATTGTGATAACTTTCGAACACAAAATTCCGCCAACTACTGTATTTACTCGCCCAATGTGCCATTTTTTGAATAGGAATGAGAATTAATTTTGCATCGGTTTCTGCTACAGCTCTAATTTCACTTTTCTTTTGTTTAATACAACAAGATAAGGTCATAGCACAGGTATCTCCTTGCTCTAAAAAGTAGAGTAGAAGCTCATCACCATCTGCATCTTCTCGTATAATTTTAATAGCTCCAGAGATTAAGAGAGGCATCATTTTAACATACTCCCCAATTTCTAGTAGCTTATAACCTTCAGAAACTTCTTTATAAATACCAACTGTACTAATCTCATCTAAAAGAGCATCTTCAAATAGGTGTCCGTAGTTCTTTTTTAGTTTTTCAATCACATGGTAAAGTTACATTTTTTTAAGTACTCTTTTAACTTTATAGATTAATCTGATAAAAAAAGGGGTTAGTCGATACTTTTTCTTAACTTTGAACAATGCAAAAATTACTTTTTTCATTTCAAGATGTGTATCGAAACATCAAACGTCCTTTATTTGACATATAAGAGGATTGCTTCAGTAAACTTTTCAATAAAAATAATTCAAATACTTTTTAAAAATTAGATTTTTTCTGATTTTTAAACTTAAAATCATCAATAAACATGAAATTACCATACGCAGAACCTTATAAAATAAAGGTAGTCGAAAAAATATATAGATCTACAGAACAAGAACGTAAACAATGGCTAAAAGATGCCGATTACAATTTGTTTAACCTAAAATCAGAACAAGTTTTTATTGATTGCTTAACAGACTCAGGAACAGGAGCTATGAGTGATGAGCAATGGGCAGAAATGATGCGAGGAGATGAAAGTTACGCAGGTTCTCGTTCTTTTGAAAAGCTAAAAGCAACTGTACATAGAATTACAGGGTACACTTATTTTTTACCAACGCATCAAGGAAGAGCAGCAGAAAATGTACTTTTTTCGGCATTGGTAAAAGAAGGAGATATTGTTCCAGGAAATTCACATTTTGATACAACTAAAGGACATATTGAGTTTAGAAAAGCACATGCGTTAGACTGCACTATTGATGAAGCTTTTGATACAGGAGTTTATCATCCATTTAAAGGGAATGTAAATTTAGAGAAACTTGAAAAAGTATTTCAAGAAAACCCGAAGGAGAAAATTCCTTTTGTTATATTAACCATTACCTGTAATTCCGCTGGTGGGCAACCCGTATCTATAGAAAATACCAAAGCGGTTTCTAAATTGTGTAAAACATACGGAATTCCGCTGTATTTCGATGCTGCTCGTTTTGCAGAAAACGCTTATTTTATCAAAAAAAGAGAAAAAGGATATGAGCATAAAAGCATCAAAGAAATCGCTTTAGAAGTTTTTTCTTATGGTGATGGAATGACGATTAGCGCAAAAAAAGACGGTTTGGTAAATATGGGAGGTTTTATTGCTTTAAATAATGAAAAAACATACAAAGAAGCCACCGTTTTTAATATTATGTACGAAGGTTTTATTACTTATGGAGGGATGAACGGACGAGATATGGGCGCGCTTGCTGTAGGTTTAGATGAAGCTACAGAATTCAATTATTTAGAAAGTAGGGTAGAGCAGATTGCATATTTAGGTCAAAAATTAGTTGATTTTGGTATCCCAGTACAGCAGCCTTTTGGTGGACATGCTATTTTTTTAGATGCTAATAAATTTGTATCAACCATTCCTCAAAATGAGTTTAGAGCGTGGTCTTTGGCAATGGAATTATATATTGTTGGTGGAATTAGAGGCGTAGAAATTGGTGCTATTTTAGCTGATAGAGATCCTGACACTAGAAAAAACAGATTTCCTGAATTAGAGTTGGTACGTTTGGCTATACCAAGAAGAACATATACCAATAATCATATGGATTTTATTGCCGCTGCCTTAAAAAATATTTTTGACACACGTTTAGAGGCTAAAAACGGTTATAAAATAATTGAGGAAGCTCCAATTATGCGTCATTTTACAATAAAAATGGAAAAAATATAGGATTTCACTACTCATGTAAATCGTTAAAACTATAGGATATATTCACTGCTTAATTCACAGAATAAGAGTACTTTTGCGCCCAATTTGAAATTATTTATTATGAAGCGCATCAATCAATATAAAAAGATTTTTAAGGTAGAAGGAGCTATTGACCTTAAAGAACTGAAAAAAACGTACAGAGGATTAGTAAAAGAATGGCACCCTGATAAATTTCAGGATGAAGATAAAAAAGAAGAGGCAGGTGTTAAAAGTTTGGAAATTATTGATGGCTATCACTTTTTAGTAAGTATATCACCAGAAAAAAAAGAAGCAAACTTAGAAGAATATGCGCTTACTATTTCACAATCTCAAGTAGCAACTTTTCATCACAAAAGTATGCGCTTAGAGGTAACCTTTACAGATGGTAATACCTACGAATATTTTGGTGTAACCCATAAACTTTTTAATAAATTTTCGAGAAGTAAATCATTGAATAATTTTGGAAAAAGAAATATTTTTAATTCATTTTTGTACAGAAAATCGATGAAAGGCGAGGTGGTGGCTTAATCATTTTTTCACAAGATCTAATACAAATATATTAAGACTATTTTTACACTTTAATAAAAGCCTTTGGTTACTAACTTAAAATTAGTAGTGCTTAGGTAAAATTATAACGCCATGGCAAATCAACAAAAAGGACAAGAAGAAATACTACATAAATTAAATATTCAAAAGCTAAATCCGATGCAAGAGGAAGCTTTAATATGTATTGATTCAAACGAAAACACCATTTTATTATCGCCAACAGGAACTGGTAAAACATTGGCTTTTACGTTGCCATTATTAAACGCCTTAACTACAGATTGCAAAGAAATACAGGCGCTAATATTAGTACCTTCGCGTGAATTGGCTATTCAAATAGAGCAAGTTATTCGTTCTATGGGATCAGGTTATAAAGTAAATGCAGTATATGGAGGTAGACCCATGTCTAAAGATAAAATTGAATTGAAGCATGTACCAGCAATTTTAATAGGTACACCTGGAAGAATTGCAGATCATTTTAGCAACAATCGTTTTTCAAAAGATGCCATTAAAACGTTGATTTTAGATGAGTTTGATAAATCTTTAGAAGTAGGTTTTGAATATGATATGCGAGGAATTATCAATCAATTGCCAGGACTGAATAAACGTATTTTAACATCAGCAACAAAAGGTGTAGAAATACCTGATTTTGTAGGACTTAAAAATCCTAAAATAATTAACTATTTGGGAACCTCAGTTTCAAAATTAACTGTAAAAACAGTAATTTCTCCCAGTAAAAATAAATTAAATACACTATTACATTTATTAAACCATATTGGTCAGGAACAAGGTATTATTTTTTGTAATTTAAAGGATAGCATTCAAGTAGTGAGTTCTTTTTTAGAAAGCAAGAATATAAAACATGGTTGTTTTAACGGAGGTATGGAGCAAAAAGATAGAGAACGTTCTTTGATTAAATTCAGAAACGGAACCAATCAATTATTAATTGCAACGGATTTAGCTGCTAGAGGTATTGATGTGCCCGAAATGAAATTTATTATTCACTTTGAATTGCCGTCATTTAAAGAAGAGTTTACGCATAGAAACGGACGTACTGCGCGTGTAGCTGCAAAAGGTACCGCATATGTTATAAAATGGAAAGAAGAAAGATTGCCTGAATTTATCAAAAATACAGAGGTACAAAATATTTCTAAACAAGCTGTTCGGAAACCTGTATTTTGGAAAACCTTATTTATTTCTGGTGGAAGAAAAGATAAAATATCGAAAGGAGATATTGCAGGCTTGTTTTTAAAACAAGGAAAACTAAGTAAAGATCAATTGGGTTTGATTGAATTAAAACAAGATTGTGCATTTGTAGCTGTTCCGGTAAGCATTGCAGAATCTATAGTTTCTAAATTAAATAATACTCGATTGAAAAAGAAAAAAGTAAGAGTAACTGTTCTTGATTAATATGAGCGAAAAAAAGCTACAACAAGATATAGATTCTTGTATTGCCACATTACATAGATTGTTGAATGATACCAATCAACTTTTTGAATTACCAGAAGCGCAAAGAGTAGCGCTTTTTAAGGCTGCGGGCGAATTATCTAGACCCAATCGTGATGAATTTCAACGTAGAAGAAAAGATGCTAAAAAAGCGGCAAAGCGTAAAATGATTGCCAAAGACACACATGCCCGAAAATCTACAGGAATTAGGTCTGCTAGAGAAACGGCTTTATTTGTCGCTCCAAAATTATTAGGAGCCGCAGCAATACCAGAAGATACGCCAGAATTAGAATCACCTAGAAACTGCTACGTTTGTAAAACCGTTTTTACCAAATTACATCATTTTTATGATACGATGTGTACTGAATGTGGTGATTTAAATTACGCAAAACGTTTTCAAACGACAGATTTAAAGAATCAAGTTGCTGTCATTACAGGTTCTCGATTAAAAATAGGGTATCATATTACATTAATGTTGTTGCGTTCTGGAGCTACCGTTGTTGCTACTACACGTTTTCCTGCAGATTCTGCCATTCGATTTTCTAAAGAAGAAGATTATAAGGATTGGAGCGATCGTTTGCACATTCATGGCTTAGATTTACGACACATACCAAGTGTAGAAATTTTCTGTAATTATATAGAGCAAAAATATGACCGTTTAGATATTCTTATCAACAATGCTGCACAAACGGTAAGAAGACCTTCAGGATTTTATTTTCATTTAATGGAGAATGAAAAATTACCTGTAGATAAACTCCCAAAATTAGCGCAAAGTTTATTGAAAGATCATACCAGCTGCTTACAAGAATTAACAGATTTGAGTATTGCAACAACTAAAACAAGTAAAAATAATGTGCTGCCTGTAACTTGGCACGGACCAGAACCAGGAATTGGATTGCGGAATTCAGCAGAACTCTCTCAAATTCCGTATAGTTTTGACAATTCTTTACAAACTTCAGAAGTTTTTCCTGAAGGAAAATTAGATGCCGATTTACAACAAGTAGATTTAAGAAAAACCAATAGTTGGCGTTTGAAACTAGGCGAAATCGAAACTACAGAAATGGTAGAAGTACAGTTGGTAAATGCTGTAGCTCCATTTGTTTTATGCAATCGTTTGTCTAATTTAATGATGAAAGAAAACACAGGTAAAAAGCACATTATCAACGTGTCTGCTATGGAAGGGAAGTTTCATAGATTTAAAAAAGCAGATCGACATCCACATACTAATATGGCTAAAGCAGCATTAAATATGCTTACTCATACATCTGCCGCAACTTTTGCAAAGTCGGGTATTTATATGAATGCTGTAGATACTGGCTGGGTAACTGATGAAGATCCTATAGAATTGTCTAAAAAGAAAATAGAAGTACACGATTTTCAACCACCATTAGATATTGTTGATGGAGCTGCAAGAGTAATGGATCCTCTAATTGATGGTATCAATACAGGTAAACATTGGTGTGGAAAGTTCTTGAAAGATTACTTTCCTATTGATTGGTAGATATTTGTCTGAAAACGGCTATACAGAAATTACTATGTATTTGTACTATAATGTTCTGCGTCATGTAACTTGAGCTTTGGTAAAAGCGAAAGTTTAAACTATTACTTTTTCTTATTTTTTTCTTCTAAAATGTTTCTTTTAAAATGTAATGGAATACTCTTTTTACGAAACGACAGTAGGAGAGAAGTGGAATGTGTTTGAAATGGTTATATTTATTACTTGGAATATAGTTTACAATTAGATACTTAATAAAACTTACTTGATACATCACAAACTTAATCTTATACACTTTATTATGATAACATATTTAAATCTCTGTATTTTAGTAGAATTATTATGGCTTCAATAAAACATAAAACAACCATCAAGTTTATCATTCACGCTTTATT
>CAZZNK010000097.1:0-8360 GCA_964655585.1 uncultured Flavobacteriaceae bacterium | reverse complement strand
CAATAGTTGCAGTAGTAGTATATTTTTGACTTAAAACAGCATTTATTAACTCTTTAGTTGTTGTTTTTCCATTACTACCCGTTAACCCAATTATTGGGATGTTTAATTGCCTTCTGTGGTAATTTGCTAGTTGTTGAAGTGTTTTTAAAACATTATCAACTAAAATAATTTTTGAATTTGTAGCGTATTCTTTTTCATCAACAATACTAAGTAAAGCTCCTCTGTTTAAAGCTTCTTCTGCAAACATATTCCCATTAAAATTAGTGCCTTTTAAAGCAAAGAAAACAGTGTTTTCCCGAATATTCCGAGTGTCCGTATCAACAAAAAAGTATTGAGAGTAGAGTTTGTAAAGTGCTGCTATTTTCATTTTTTAAAGATAAAAAAAACCTCATTGAGTTTTAAAGCAATGAGGTTTTCTTTTTAAGTTTATTTTTTTACCAAGTACCTTTTACTCTTGGACTTCTTGGTTTTCGTTTTTTATAAGTCATAGGCCCTACTTTATCAGTAACACATCTAAAACCTATATAGCTAGTTGCCATATATTCTGGCAGATATCTTCTCTGAGCAGGGTCTAGCCAATATTCTCTATCTAACCAAGAACCTCCTTTATAAACACGAGTGTTGTCACTAATTAATGTGGTTCTTTTTTTCTTATCATAGGTCTTTGACAAGCTATCATTCTGTGTTTTTGTAGGAGAGTTATACATCCTTGCTCTTCCAGAATATTGATCATCATCATCATCATCATAAAAACGAGAAGAAAGCTGATCTCCATCACCTACATCAGAATTATTTCCTTTATTATAGTTTCTTCTAAGGTAAGTGTCATCTTTTGTAATAGGGATATATTTAATTGTGCCTGGTAAATTAATAGGTACAATTTTTCCATTATCTAAAGTGTCATAAGTAATTTTTGATTCGTCAGACATACCACCTGCAATAACTACTTTGCCATCTTTGTCAATCATTTTTTTAGTAAAAATATTTCCTCTAAAGTAATTAAAATCATTGGCATCAGCATCAATAATGGGTCTGTAGACATCTGCAACCCATTCTGCAACATTTCCTGACATGTCATACAGTCCAAATGCATTTGCAGGGTATGATTTTATTCTAATAGGTATATCAGATCCATCAGTACTCCAACCAGATAAGCCACTATAATTTCCTTTTCCTTGTTTAAAGTTTGCTAATTGATCACCTCTATAGCGTTTAGACTTGTCTCTAGTAAATTTACCATTCCAAGCATATTTTTTTCTGCCTTTTATATTATTGTACTCTCTGTTTTCTATAATTGCTTTTGCGGCATATTCCCATTCTGCTTCCGTTGGGAGTCTGAATTTTTGTTGTAATACACCATCAGATTTTGTAATTGCTCTTCCTTGAAAAGCCCCTTTTGCTGGTTTTGCTTGTCCTTTTTTTCTTGCGGTTTTAATCCCTTTTTTATAAATAGTAGTATCTCCTTCAAACAATAATTTTGCATCGGTAAAAAACACATCTGTATCAAAAAAGTTTCTTATTGTATCATTTGCTAGAATATTTTTTAAATGTCCTTTATCAATTAATGTTTTAAGATTTACTGCATTTGTACGCCATTTACAATATTGGTTTGCTTGTAACCAACTAACACCAACAACAGGATAATCTGCATATGATGGATGACGTAAATAGTTCTCAGACAATAAATCTGTATTTCCTAAACTTTTTCTCCATACTAGAGTGTCGGGTAAAATAGAATTATAGATATGTTTGTATTTTTCTTCTGATGGAGGAAAAATATCTTTCATATGTTGTATGTACAAAGAATATTCTGCATTGGTAACTTCGGCTTCATCCATGTAAAAAGAACGAATGTGCATTTTTTGAGGAGTTGTATTCCAGTCAAACATTACATCGTCCTGTACTTGTCCCATAGTAAAAGCTCCTCCAACAATAGTAACCATTCCGTTGGGAGGCTTGTCGCCTTCAGTAGATGAAGTTCCTTTGATGTAATTACCGTATTTAGGGTTGTTAAACTCCCAACCTGTAAGCACAGAATTATTTCTTGATTGTCTCTTACAGCTTCCAAGTAATAAAAGTGCTAGAAGAACTAAAGTTAATTTTAATAAATTTCTCATTTTTTAAATATAAAAATTGATAGGGTTTTATTTAAGCGATGCAATTTACAATAAATATATTTCCATACAAATTTATCGTAACTATTTATAGCATCAATAATAATAACATAAACAATAACGAAAGCTTTTATCGTTTAGTATGTGTATTATCTAAAGAATAGTTAAAATAACTAAAGATAATTTCCGTTATTTGATTAATTATTATGACAAAAATTAAGATACTATTTTTTTTAATCTTTATTAGTAATGCTACCTTTTCTCAAGTAGCAAACTCTGTATTGTCTCAAGGTAATTGGCACAAGTTTTCTGTGGATACAACAGGTGTTTTTAAGATTGATAAAAATCTATTACAGCAAATAGGTGTTGCTACTAATAATTTAGATCCAAAAAAGATACATATTTATGGTAACGGTGGTAATATGTTGCCAAAGTTGAACAGTGATTTTAGATATGATGATTTACAAGAAAATGCCATTTATATAGAAGGAGAGAGTGATGGTGTTTTTAATAATGATGATTTTATCTTGTTTTATGCCAAAGGAGCTCATAGTTGGAAAATGAATACTGTATTACAAACCGCAGCTCATCAGCAAAATATATATGATAACAAAGCTTATTATTTTATTACAGTAAATAATACCGATGGAAAACGGATTGCAGCTGCACCACAAATAATAGGAAATGCAATAAGACAGATAGCAACTTTTGATGACTTTGTTTTCCATGAAAAAGAAACCATTAATTTATTTGCTGCAGGAAACCAATGGTTTGGTGAAGATTTTAGCATTAATAATGCTCAAACGTTTCAAATACCATTTCCAAATGCTGTTGTAAATGCGCAAATGTCTATCAAGGTTAGAGGAGTTACAATTTCATCTGTTTCAACGATGATGGATGTTGCTGTAAATTCACAAAATGTATTGACATTAAATTATACGGGTATTCCTTCCAGCTCTCATAGTCTGGCTAGAGCAAATCAAAAAACGGTAACTTTTCAAAACTCAAGCAATCAAATTGACGTTGCAATTACCTATAATAATGGGGGTATCCCTTCATCAAAAGCCTATTTAGATTATATAGAAATTGTTGGAAAGAAAAATTTAAAAGTAGATGATTTTCAATTTTCATTTAGAAGTTTTGAGGCTGCAAATACTACAGGAATTGTGGAATATCAGCTACAAAATAGCACAAATATTTTTCAGTTATGGGATGTAACAAATTCCATAAATCCTTATATAATTGATGCTCCTTCGGATAGTTTTAAAGCAAATGGTGGAGATTTAAAAGAATACATAGTGTTGTCTCAAGCAGATTTTTATATTCCTAAAACAGTTTTAAATGCTACGGTTGCAAATCAAAATGTACATGGTGTAAAAGACATCAATTACCTAATTATTACAAATGCAACTTTGTCAAATCAAGCGGAACGATTGGCAAATTATCATCAACAAAATTCAAATTTAACCACAAAAGTAGTGTTGATTGATGAAATTTATAATGAATTTTCATCAGGATCTAAAGATATTACTGGGGTTAGAGATTTTATAAAACATGTGTACAGCACAAACTCATCCGCAGAAAAAAAACTAAAATATGTTTGTTTTTTTGGTGATGCATCGTACGATTATAAAGATAGAATTACAGGAAATAACAATATTGTACCCGTATTCGAATCTTTTGAAAGTTTTGATTTAGCAATATCTTATGTTACGGATGATTATTTTGTAATGTTAGATTCGAATGAAGGAACCATGCTCACAACCCATACCGTAGATGTTGCTTCGGGAAGAGTCCCTGTAACAACCATACAACAAGCAATACAGGTTGTAGATAAAATGTTAAGTTATTATAAAAAAGAGGCATTTGGAGATTGGCGAAACTCTATTACTTTATTAGCAGATGATATTGATAAATCTGGCGAGCAAGTTTTACAAGCAGGTATGGAGAGAATTGCAGATTCGATTAAAAGAAATAAACCGATTTTTAATATCAATAAAATTTATGCAGATGCTTATGTGCAAGAAAATTCTTCTGGCGGTGAACGATATCCAGAGGTAAAAACGGCCATTACAAACGCTATTGAAAAAGGAACTTTGGTATTCGATTATTTCGGACATGGGGGTGAAGATGGTTTTGCTTCAGAGCGTTTTTTAGAAAGACCACAGATTCAATCGTTTGTAAACCCTAAATCCTTGCCACTTTTTGTAACAGTTACTTGTGAGTTTTCACGGTTTGATAATCCAAATAGAATAACCGCAGGAGAACTAATTTTTTGGAATAAAAATGGAGGCGCAACAAGTATGGTAACTACCACAAGAGCAGTGTATATAAGTGTAGGTCAGACATTTAATGAGAAGTTGACTCGTGTTTTATTAGAGTTTGATGATGAAGATTTAACCATTGCAGAATCTTTAGTAAAAGTAAAAAACACATTTACAAATGCTCAAAAGTTCTTTATTTATTATTTTGGTGATCCCGCAATGAAATTGGCTATTCCACAGCTAAATATCAAGATAACTAAAATGAATGGCATCGATATTTCTCAATCCATAGACACGCTAAAAGCATTGTCTAAAGTGAAATTTGAAGGAATTGTAACAGATCATACAAACACTTTGTTGAGTAATTTTAACGGAACTTTATCTACCACAATTTTTGATAAACCAATTGATAAAACAACCTTAGATAATGATGGTTTTGGCATAACAATGACATTTGATTCTCAAGAAAGCAAACTCTTTAGAGGAAAAGCATCCGTAGAAAATGGTGTTTTTAATTTCGAATTTATTGTACCGAAAGACATTAAAATTGCCTACGGAAAAGGGAAATTAAGCTTTTATGCAGAAAATAGCATCACAGACAAAGCAGGAGCAAATTTTGATGTTGTTGTAGGAGGGATTAATGAGAACGCCCCTGAAGATACTACTGGGCCAGAAATAAAATTATTTTTAAATGACGAGTCTTTTATTGATGGAGGCAATACCAACACATCTCCAAATTTAATTGTTTCGCTATTTGATGTTAGTGGTATCAACACATCAATCACTGCGATAGATCATGATATTGTGGCGGTTTTAGACGGAGATGAGTCAAGCCCTGTGGTATTAAACGATTATTATCAAACTGAATTAGACGATTTTACCAAAGGAAAAGCAACCTATAAATTTAGAGATTTATCAGTCGGCAATCATACATTAAAAATTAAAGCATGGGATACTTACAATAATTCATCAACAGCAACGTCAAATTTTGTGGTTGTGAGTGATGCCGTTTTAGATTTAAAAAATGTGCTAAATTATCCAAATCCGTTTGTAAATTATACAGAGTTTTGGTTCAATCATAATAAACCCAATGAGCCTTTAGAGGTACAGGTGCAAATATTTACAGTATCGGGTAAATTGGTAAAAACAATCAATCAAAATGTACAAACAACAGGTAATTTATCAAGAAATATTACTTGGAATGGTTTAGATGATTTTGGAAATAAAATAGGAAAAGGAGTCTATATTTATAAATTAAAAGTAAAATCAACAATAAATAATATCAAGGCAGAGAAGTACGAGAAATTAGTGATACTTCAATAAAAAGTATGATATTTGTTTACAAAAAAAAAATAGGATGAAGAAATTAGGGGTTTTTATAATAATTTGTATGTTGTTCATATCAAAAATGAATGCACAAACAAGAAGCGGAATTACAACTGCAATGCCATTTTTATTGATTATACCAGATGCAAGATCAGGTGGAATGGGAGATATTGGAGTTTCAACGTCAGCAGATGCCAATTCGCTATTTCATAATCCTGCAAAAATAGCCTTTAGCCCACGCCAAATAATGATTGGTGTAAATTATTCACCTTGGTTACGTAATTTAACGAACGATATTTTTATAGCCACACCATCCTACATTAGTCGCTTTAGCGAAAATGCAGCTTGGGGTGTAGATTTTAAATATTTCTCTTTAGGACAGGTAGATTTAACAGATTCTAACGGAAATCCTATAGGAACTATTAAGCCAAATGAGTTAAGCGTTTCAGGTACCTATGCCTTAAAACTGAGCGAAACATTCTCAATGGGAGTTAGTCTTCGCTACATTCATTCTAATTTAAAATTAACAGTTCAAAATCCAGATTTACAGTCTATTAATTCTTTTGGAGTAGACGTTTCAGGCTACTATCAATCCGAAGAAGAAAACTATGGTACATTTAATGGTCGTTACCGAGTAGGGTTTAATATTGCAAATATTGGTCCTAAAGTTTTTTATATTCCTGGTGAAGAAGATTTTATACCAACCAATTTGAAATTTGGAGGAGGTTTTGATTTTATTTTAGATGATTATAATACGATTAGCGCCAATATAGAATTTACTAAATTATTAGTACCAACTCCACAAGCAGATGGCTCTGACCGAGATAAAGGTTGGATTTCTGGAATGTTTTCTTCTTTTGCTGATGCACCAGGAGGTTTTAGTGAAGAAATTAAAGAATTTACCTATGCTTTAGGAGCAGAATACTTGTATAGTAATGCTTTTGCATTGCGTGCAGGATATTTTCATGAAAGTGAAATAAAAGGAAATAGACAGTTTTTTACTTTAGGAGCAGGCTTTAAAACCAATGCGTTAAATATAGATTTATCATACTTATTAAATGCTTCTGATGTAAACAATCCGTTAGAAAATTCACTACGTTTTTCACTCTCTTTCGATTTAGGCGAAATTTACGAAGATTATTAGTATCTTAGTTTTTTCAAAGAGAAGAGCTCCTTTATGAAAAAAATAAACATAACCACCTCAGCAACAGTGTTTAAAAATGTTTCTGAACTTTCTATTGATGATAAAATATTGATGGAGAAAGCCGTAGAAGCAAGAAAAAATGCTTATGCTCCTTACTCTAAATTTAGTGTAGGTGTAGCTTTACTATTAGAAAACAATCAAATAATTTTAGGAAATAATCAAGAAAGTGCTGCATACCCTTCTGGTATGTGTGCAGAACGTGTTGCTATCTGGAAAGCTAGTTCTGATTTTCCGAATGTAAAAGTTTTAAAATTAGCCATTACAGCAAGTTCTTCAAATAGAAAAGTAACGGAACCTGTTGGTCCTTGTGGTGCTTGTAGACAAACTTTGTCAGAATATGAAATTAAGCAAAAAGTATCGATAGAAATACTTTTTATGGGAGAAATTGGTCAAGTAGTAAAAACAGCATCTTTACTATCTTTATTACCTTTTTCTTTTGATAGCTCTTATTTGTAGTATTCTTGATAAAATGCACTTTTAAGAAAGTATTCAAAATATAACGGGTCTAATTTTACTTTTTTACTAAAACTGTTTAAAAATTTATAAAAATTATAGGTTATGCCTATAAAAAAATGTTCATTTGTTATTATGAATTGATTAATCAAAATAAAAAAATAATGATTTCATCAGTAATTACAGGGACTGGAGCGTATATTCCAGTTATTCAAAAAGATAATAATGAGTTTTTAGAGAATCGGTTTTTAAATGCTGATGGTTCTGATTTTTCATATCCGAATGATATCATTATAGAAAAGTTCAAAGCCATTACAGGAATTCAAGAAAGACGTTATGCAGAATTAAAACACAATGCTTCAGATTTAGGTTATTTTGCCGCTAAAAAAGCCATTGAAGATGCAAAAATAAACTCAGAAGAATTAGATTATATCATTGTAGCTCATAATTTTGGAGATGTAAAAAACGCCGCAATTCAAAGTGATATTTTACCAAGTTTGGCAACAAGAGTAAAATACAGATTGGGTATTGAAAACCCAAATTGTGTGGCGTACGATATTTTATTTGGTTGCCCAGGGTGGATTGAAGGAGTAATACAAGCACATGCTTTTATCAAAGGAGAAATGGCAAAAAAAGTATTGGTAATTGGTGCAGAAACCTTGTCTAGAGTGGTAGATAAATACGATAGAGATGCGATGATTTTTAGTGATGGAGCAGGCGCTTGTATTGTAGAAGCAAAAGAAAAAAATGATGCTGGTATTATAAGCCATGTAACCCAAACTTTTGCAAAAGAAGAAGCGTATTACTTACATTTTGGGAATTCGTTTGATAAAAATGAAAATTCAGATGTTCGTTATATTAAAATGGATGGGCGTAAAATATACGAGTTTGCACTAAATAATGTGCCAAATGCAATGAAAACAGCTTTAGATAAAAGCGGTATTCCTATTGATGAAGTTAAAAAAATATTCATCCATCAAGCCAATGAAAAAATGGATG
>CAZZNK010000096.1:0-8369 GCA_964655585.1 uncultured Flavobacteriaceae bacterium | reverse complement strand
AACCAATTGATAAATTATAAAGAAGCACTTATTTTTTCTTTTTTAGGTTTGTTACGTATAGAAAATAAAATAAATTGTTTAAAAAGTGTTACCGGTGCGAGTAAAGATCATTCTTCTGGGGTTGTTTTTTACCCGTAAAATTTGGTTTGATTTTTGTGATGATAGACCAAAACTAAAACCAAGAATAGTGAAAAAAATAATGAATGCCTTGTTTCTATTTGTGAGTACCACAATTTGTGGTCAATCAAAAACAGTAACTATTGTAGATTCTTTGACTCATAAACCTATAGGGTTGGCTCACTTATCGTATCCTTTATTAAAAACTGGAAGTATCTCAAATGATGATGGTAGAGTAAAAATGGTATTACAAAACGAAGATTTAGTAATTTCTCACATTAATTATGGAGATAGAAAAATATCTTTTGATTCTTTTTTGAAAAAAGATACTATTTTTTTAAAAGCAAAAAATAATGAATTAGATGAAATTGTACTTTACACTGTAGATTTAAAAAAGAAGTTGGGTTTTGTGTTAGATAATTACCGTGATTTATATTTTACAAAGAGCTTATTAAAAGAATGTACTTATAAAGAGAGTTTTAAAATTAATGATTCGCTCTCAAGGTTGTTTCAGATTCAGTTGAATTGGTGGAGCAAGCATAATTTATTCAATCCTAAAAAACCGTTTAAAAAAGAAAATAAATTGTTTATTGAAAATGTAGATTATTCTAAAGTAAAAATAACAGAGAATTTGGTAAGTAAAGGTTATATAGAAAATAGTGCTTTTTTTAGAATACTACAGTTAAATTTTTTGTTATCTATATTGAAAAATAATGCAGATGCTATTTTAATTACATCAGTAAGAAAAAATAAATTAACCACAGAAATTATTTTTGACGCTGATTATATTGAGAGAAATAAGAAATTATATTCGTACAAAAACAGTATTATTGTTTTTGACAAGAAATCTGGTGCAGTAAATCATATTAAACTTAATATGGAATATTATACTGATTTTAAAAAACACGAATCAAGAGAAAAGGCGCTATCGTATAAATCAAGAACTACTTTTCATTCAGAAGAGTTGTCATTTAAAAAATTGTGGAATGGGAAATTATCACTCAATTATTTTATTTCTACTATAAAAGGAGAAGTAAAAGAGCGTGCAAAAAAATATAATTTTGCGGGCAGTCAGAAATTATTTATTACTAAAACAGAAAAAAAGAAAAAGTTTAAACATAATGCGATAGATTTAGATAAGCCATTTTATGAGAGTGTTCCTAAAAGTAGTCATAAAAATAATAAAATCCTTTTAACAAAAAAGGAGGAAGTCTTTGTGAAAAACGAGTAGTTTATTGTTTTAAAAATCTAAATTAAAAAGCTTGAACAATCCTTTTTTTTACTGTAAATTTGTGTTTCGCATAAAATAAATATTAAATTTAAATTTTTAAAATGAATCAATTATAGCTTTTCTAAAAAGTAAAATAAAAATTATGAACTAGAAAATTGACAGATATTGAGAATCATTTAAAGAAATTATGAAAGAACTACTAAAAAAATACGAGAATAAACAACCCGAAATTGTATTTCACTGGAAAGACCAAGAAACAGAAGCAGAAGGTTGGACAGTAATTAACTCTCTACGTGGAGGAGCAGCCGGTGGCGGAACAAGAATGCGTAAAGGTTTAGATATGAACGAGGTTTTATCGCTTGCAAAAACAATGGAAGTGAAATTTACAGTTTCAGGACCTGCAATTGGTGGCGCAAAATCTGGTATTAACTTTGATCCATTAGACGCTCGTAAAAAAGGCGTTTTAGAACGTTGGTATAAAGCCGTAACTCCGTTGTTAAAACATTACTACGGAACAGGTGGCGATTTGAATGTAGATGAAATTCACGATGTAATTCCAATTACAGAGAGTTGTGGAGTTTGGCATCCTCAGGAAGGTATTTTTAATGGACATTTTAAACCAACAGAAGCTGATAAGATTAATAGAATTGGTCAGTTAAGAATGGGTGTAATTAAGGTGTTAGAAAATGAAATTTACACACCAGATTTGTCTAAAAAATATACCGTTGCCGATATGTTAACAGGTTACGGAGTCGTAGAAGCTGTAAGGCATTATTATGATATTTACGGAGGAGATATAAAAGGGAAAAGAGCTATTGTACAAGGGTTTGGAAATGTAGCGTCTGGTGCAGCCTATTATTTAACACAATTAGGGGCAAAAGTTGTAGGAATTATAGATAGAGTTGGAGGCGTAATTAACGAAGACGGTTTTACGTTAGAGGAAATGAAAGAGCTCTTTAGAAATAAAGATGGCAATACCTTGGTGGCAGAAAATATGATTTCGTTTGATGAAATGAATGAACGTATTTGGAAATTACCTGCAGAAATTTTTATTCCAGCAGCAGCATCAAGATTAATTACCAAAGAACAAATTACACAATTAATAGATACCGGTTTAGAAGTAATTTCTCCAGGAGCAAATGTGCCTTTTGCTGATAAAGAAATTTTCTTCGGACCAATAATGGAATATACTGATAAGCAAGTGAGTTTGTTGCCAGATTTTATTTCAAACTGTGGTATTGCAAGAGTTTTTGCCTATTTAATGGAATCGAAAATTGAGTTACCAATGCAAGACAAAGCTATTTTTGATGATACTTCTAGGATTATTAAAAAGGCTTTAGAGAAAGTACATAATTTAAATCCAAATAAAACCGATATTTGTAAGACGGCATTTGAAATTGCCTTAAAAAAATTAATTTAAAACCAAACAGTAAATTATGGAAACTCTTATTATTTTAATATTTGTAGTTGGTTATTTAGCGATTGCTTTAGAACACAATTTAAAATTAGACAAATTAATACCAGCACTGGCTATGATGGCTATTTTGTGGGCATTGGTTTCTTTCGGGATTGAAACTTTTCCGAATTGGTTTGATTCTGGAGCACACAGTTTAATTGATGGCTTTAAGGAGTTTCCTGTAGAAAAAAAGCATCATTTATTAGAAGAAACATTATTACATCATTTAGGTAAAACAGCAGAAATATTATTTTTCTTATTAGGCGCAATGACTATTGTAGAGATGATAGATTATTTCGATGGGTTTGCCACATTTAAAGGATATATTAAGACAAGAAGTAAGAAAAAATTATTATGGATTTTTGCTATATTGGCATTTATTTTATCAGCAATTATAGATAATTTAACAGCAACTATTGTGTTGATTTCTATTCTGCAAAAAATTATTAATGATAAAAATACGCGTTTATGGTTTGCAGGTTTAATTATCATTGCAGCTAATGCTGGTGGGGCATTCTCTCCTATTGGAGATGTAACCACGACAATGCTTTGGATTGGAGGAAAAGTATCTGCTGGGAAGTTGATGGAGTATTTATTTCTTCCTTCTTTAGTTTGTATGGTAGTTCCTGTCTTTTTGGCATCTAGAATGAAAGCCTTTCAAGGAGAGATTCCTAAAGTTGATGATAACGGTGGCGCAAAAAGTAAATACTCATCAATTATGTTATATATTGGTTTAGGAGCTATTGTATTTGTACCTTTCTTTAAGACAATTACACATTTACCGCCTTATGTTGGTATGATGTTGTCTTTATCTGTTGTAGGGATTTTTGCAGAAATGTATAGTAGATCTCAGTTTAGTATTTCTCATGTTGTAGATCATGAAGGAGATGATTCTCAAGGACACCATAGTCCGGTACATGCATCATTATCTAAAATAGAAATGCCAAGTGTGTTATTCTTCTTCGGAATTTTAATGGCAGTTGCTGCTTTAGAATCTCTAGGGTTGTTATTTTTAGGAGCCGCATCTTTAAAGGAAATTATTCCAAATTCTGATATCGTAGTAATGCTATTAGGAATTGGATCTGCAGTGGTAGATAATGTGCCATTAGTTGCCGCAAGTATGGGTATGTTTCAAGAATCTTTAGATAACCCTTTATGGCATTTTGTAGCGTTTTCTGCAGGAACAGGTGGAAGTATGTTAATTATTGGTTCTGCTGCAGGAGTTGTTGCTATGGGAATGGAGAAAATAGATTTTATGTGGTATTTAAAAAAAATTGCTTGGTTAGCTGCCGTAGGATTTATAGTTGGTTCTATAACGTTTATGGGTATGAGAGCAATTATTGGCTAAGAGATAAAAGATACAGATATAGAAAGTCATTTCAATATAATGAAATGACTTTTTTTATTCATTTTTTTGAAACAATTTTCAAAAAAATGAGTCGTTATTATAAATGAACTTAAAAATTATTTGAATGTTATTATTTGTTCAAGAAGTAGTGTCAGATGTAGTTGCTGATCAAAAAACATTGTCTATCTATAAATTAATAATGGATGGAGGAGTGGCTGGTAGATTTATAATAGGATTTTTATTCCTATTACTTACTATAGCTTTGTATATTTATTTCGAACGATTTTTTGCTATAAAAGCAGCTTCTAAAGTTGATAAAAATTTTATGGATACAATAAAAAGTTATGTTTCTGAAGGAAAGTTAGAAGCTGCAGATGCATTGTGTAAAAATACCAATTCGCCAACTGCTCGATTAATTGAAAAAGGAATATCAAGAATTGGTAAACCTTTAGACGATATTAATAAAGCGATAGAGAATGCAGGGAAATTAGAAGTATATCAGTTAGAAAAAAATGTAAGTGTATTGGCAACAATTTCTGGAGCTGCACCTATGATTGGGTTTTTAGGAACCGTAATCGGTATGATTATTGCAATTCATGAAATAGCAAATTCGGGCGGTCAAATAGATATTAAATTATTATCCGATGGTTTGTATACCGCAATGACAACAACCGTTGCAGGATTAATTGTTGGTATTATCGCCTATATTACCTATAACCATTTGGTAGTTAGAACCGATAAAGTAATTCATCAAATGGAGGCAAAAACGGTTGAGTTTTTAGATTTGTTAAATGAGCCAGTGTGATTAATATTAAAAGATTAAAGAATTGAAAGATTAAAAAAATGAAGCAGCGGAAATAATAAATTTTTCAATTTTTTAATGATTGAATTTTTAAATAAAAAGAATGAATTTAAGAGGAAGAAATAAAGTAGATCCGAGTTTTAATATGTCGTCTATGACAGATATTGTTTTCTTGTTACTGATATTTTTTATGCTCACATCAACCTTAGTTACTGTAAGTGCTATTGATATTTTATTGCCAAAAGCTGGTGGGAAAACAGAAAATAACACATCGATTGCAGTAACCATTACTAAAAAATCTTTATTTTATATTGATAAAACAAAAGTGTCTTCGAGTAATTTAGAAAGAGAAATTTTAAAAAAAATAGGCGCAGATAAAAAGAAAACAATAGTTATAAGAGGGCATAAAGATGCGCTGTATAAAAATGTGATGAAAGTAATAGATATCGCAAATAAAAATAAATTAAAAATGATACTTGCTGTAAAAGGGAAGTAATTAGAAGGTTAGAAAGTAATGAACCTTTGCGCCTTAATATTATCCAAGAAATAAATGCCAATATTAAACACAAAACACGAAAAAAAATCAGTTGTAATTACGGCACTTATTTTGTTGCTGATGATTTTGGGTATTTTTAATCTTGGAATGAACTATTTAGACCCTCCAGAGGAATATGGATTGGCAATTAATTTCGGAGATTCTAATGTTGGTAATGGTGAGCCTATAGTAAAATCAAAAGAAAAATCAACTCCCAAAAAAATAGTAGAAAAAGTTAGTAAAGTTGTAGAAGAAACTCCAAAAGAAGTTATAAAAGAAAAAGTAATTACTAAAGAAACAACCAAAGATGTGCCCGTTGTAGAAAAAGTAAAAGAGATAAAGAAAGAAGTAACTCCTAAAAAAGAAGTTATAAAAAAGAAAATTCCTAAGAAAAAACCAACACCATCAAAAGCAACAAAAGATGCATTGAATAATTTGTTCAATGGAAATAAATCTGAGGGAAAACCAAAAGGAGAAGGAGATGATAAAAAAAATGGTGTAAAAGGTGAAAAAGATGGCGACCCAAATTCTTCTAAATATTATGGAAATAAAGGAAACGGAAGTGGAGGGAATTATAATCTTTCCGGTAGAAAAGCACTGTCAAAACCAATAGAAAAGCCCAATTGTCAAGAAGAGGGAATTGTGGTTGTACGCATAGAAGTAGATAAAACGGGTAAAGTAATTAGAGCTATCGCTGGTGTAAAAGGGTCTACAAATACAGCGCCGTGTTTATTAAAACCCGCAAAAGCCGCTGCGTTAAAAACAAAGTGGAATGCTGACGGAAAAGCACCTTCAAAACAAAAAGGAACAATTATTTACAAGTTTTCTTTGTCTAAATAATTTCATCACTTACTTTTGTTACACACTTGTTATTCTTGTGGAAGCAGGAATCTCAGAAATACATGTGTATTATTATAAATAACATTTCTGCTAAAGTTTATTTGAACATATTCGAAAGGTAGGAATGACACAAAAGAATCAATGACGTACCAAGAAACCTTAAATTGGATGTTTTCTCAATTACCGATGTATCAACGTCAGGGGGAAACAGCATTTAAAAAAGATTTGACCAATATTTTAGCATTTTCAAAAGAATTGGATTTTCCAGAGAAAAAATTTAAAAGCATTCACGTTGGTGGTACAAACGGAAAAGGTTCAACAAGTCATATGATAGCCTCTGTTTTACAAGATGCAGGTTATAAAGTTGGCCTGTATACATCACCACATTTAAAGAATTTTACAGAAAGAATTAGAATCAACGGGAAAGAAATTTCAAAGCAGAAAGTAACAAAGTTTATTACTGACCATAAACAGTTTTTAGAAAAACAAAAACTTTCTTTTTTTGAGATGACTGTTGGACTCGCTTTTGATGTTTTTGCGAAAGAAAAAGTAGATATTGCGGTAATTGAAGTTGGTTTAGGTGGACGATTAGATTCTACTAATATTATCACATCAGAAGTATCTGTAATTACAAATATAGGCTTAGATCATACGCAGTTTTTAGGAGAAACATTGCCAGAAATTGCTTTTGAAAAAGCGGGAATTATTAAGAAGAGTATACCTGTGATTATTGGAGAGTATCAAAAAGAAATTGCTGACCTTTTTATCAGTACAGCTAAAAAGAACAATGCTAAAATTATTTTTGCTTCGGATGATGAAAAAAAATATAAAACAGATTTATTAGGAGATTACCAAAAAAACAATGTAAGAACAGCGGTTGCGGCTATCAACCAATTAAATGGTTTTCTGATCTCTGAGAAACATGTTAAAAATGGCTTACTAAATGTAGTAAAAAACACCAATTTATTAGGAAGGTGGCAGGTTTTACAAAAGAACCCAACAATAATTTGTGATACAGCACATAATAAAGAAGGTTTAAAGTATGTATTACATCAGTTAAAAAACGAAAAATATAACTCACTACATGTTGTTTTAGGGGTTGTAAATGATAAGAAATTATCAAATATTTTACCAATGTTTCCAGAAAATGCAACGTATTACTTTTGTAAACCGAATATCCCAAGAGGATTGGATGAGCAAAAGTTGAAGGGTATTGCAAACGAATTTGGTTTAGTGGGAGATAGTTTTTCTTCTGTAAATCAAGCATATAAAAAGGCAGTTTCTAAAGCAAAAGAGAATGATTTGATTTACGTTGGAGGCAGTACTTTTGTGGTTGCAGAAGTTATTTAAAATAAAAACTTTTTTTCTTTGGTAGAACTAAAAACCGTTTTATATTTGCACTCGCAATGATTAAGATTCTATCTCGAAAGAATTAAAATATTCGGGCAATTAGCTCAGTTGGTTCAGAGCACCTCGTTTACACCGAGGGGGTCGGGGGTTCGAATCCCTCATTGCCCACAAAACTCCTACTATTTTAGTAGGAGTTTTTTTATGAAAAGAATTGTAGGCGGATATGTTTTTTTGTAAATTCGTCAATTGAAAAAGGATAAATATATTTAGATGAATATTGAGCTTTCAAGTAAAATAATATTAGTTACTGGTGGTGCTGGATTTATAGGCTCTAATCTTTGTGAAGAATTGTTAGGTAAAAATAATAAGGTTGTTTGTTTGGATAATTTTTCAACAGGAAAACGAGAAAATATTGCTCACTTATTGAGTGATAAAAATTTCACTTTGATTGAAGGTGATATTCGGAATTTAAAAGATTGTCAATTGGCAACTAAAGGTGTTGACTATATATTACATCAAGCAGCATTAGGCTCTGTACCAAGGTCAATCAATGACCCAATTACTACGAATGATGTGAATACAAGCGGTTTTTTAAATATGCTAGTTGCTGCAAGAGATGCAAAAGTAAAGCGGTTTGTGTATGCAGCAAGTTCTTCAACCTATGGAGATTCCGAAAATTTGCCGAAAGTA
>CAZZNK010000095.1:0-8432 GCA_964655585.1 uncultured Flavobacteriaceae bacterium | reverse complement strand
TGGGTAGATGGCTCTGGTTTAAGTAGGTATAATTTATTTACACCAACATCTTTTGTGCAAATTCTCGAAAAAATGTATACAGAAATACCTAGAGAACGTTTGTTTAATTTCTTTCCTGTTGGTGGAGTTACTGGCACATTAGAGAAATGGTATCCAGGCAATCCAACACCTTATATCTACGCAAAAACGGGTACTGTTGGCAACAACCATTCGGTAAGTGGATATTTGGTTACCAACTCTGGTAAAATACTTATTTTTAGTTTTATGAACAATCATTTCCGTAAATCTACATCAAAAGTAAAACAGAAAATGCAAACTGTGTTTGAGTGGTTGCGAGATAATTATTAGAAAAAGATCACTGCGGTTTTAAAACTAAGAAAAAAACGTAACAGAACGTAAATTGATAATTCTATTTTGTTAAATATCTAAAAAGATTTCATCTTTTTTATATCTTTGGAATCCCTAAATTGATAAAAATGAACGAATTTATTTTGTACTTTAAAATGGGGCTAAATCATGTATTAGATTTTGCTGCCTATGACCATATTCTATTCTTAATCGTATTAACCGTTGTGTTTGGCTTTAATCAATGGAAAAAAGTAGTTTGGTTGATTACTACTTTTACTATTGGTCATACTATAACCTTGGCATTAGCCGCTTACGGAATCCTAAAAATTAGGATGGATATTGTGGAGTTTTTAATTCCTCTTACTATTTTTATCACAGCATTTTTTAATGTGCTTAGAGCTAAAAAATCATCCTCAGGGAAAGAAAATACCAACATTATTTTTGCTCTATTTTTTGGATTAATTCACGGACTTGGTTTTTCTAATTACTTTAAAATGATGATTGCAAGAGGAGACGACAAGCTCTTGCCTTTATTAGAATTCGCTGTAGGAATAGAAGGTGCACAAATAATTATTGTTTTTGTAATTTTACTTATCGGCACTTTACTGCAAAGTTTCTTTAGAGTCGCTAAACGAGATTGGATATTGGTAACCTCATCTATCGTTATCGGTTTTGTAATTCCTATGCTAATAAATAGAGTTTTTTGGTAAAAAATTAACGTCTTTATTCTCAAAAGACTGTACTTTAGCTTTTATGAATAAAAAACAACTAAAATTTGCGAAAGCCTATTTAAAAATGGCATACGAATGGGGGAAACTATCTCACTGTAATCGCAAACAAGTTGGTGCCTTAATTGTAAAAGATCGAATGATTATTTCTGATGGTTTTAACGGCACACCCACAGGATTTGACAACTGTTGTGAAGATGAAAATGGACTTACAAAATGGGAGGTTTTACATGCCGAAGCCAATGCTATTTTAAAGGTTGCCTCTTCAACACAATCTTGTAAAGGAGCTACTTTATATATTACTTTATCTCCCTGCACACAATGCAGTAAATTAATTCATCAATCAGGAATAAAAACAGTTGTATTTGCTAAAAAATATAGAGATACCGAAGGGTTAGAGTTTTTAGCTAAAGCAAATGTAGAATTAATCCATTTACCAAATGAATAAAAATAATCTTCCTATATACTTATCAATAGCGGTAATTTTTGGTATTTTAATTGGCACATTTCTTATCGGAAAAACCAACTCCAATTTATCCTTTGCTAAAAATTCTTCTAAAGAACTAAAAATAAAACGGCTTCTAAATTACATTGAACAAGATTATGTTGACACTGTTGATACAGATGATTTATTAGACGGCGCTATTACACAAATGTTAGGAAAACTAGATCCACATTCGGTGTATATACCAAAAGAAAATCTGCAACAAATTACCGAAAAATTGCAAGGTAATTTTGTAGGAATTGGGGTTCAGTTTAGAGTAATTAACGATTCTATAACCGTTATTCAACCTATAAAAAACGGTCCAAGTATCAAAGCAGGTATTAAAGCAGGCGATAGAATTTTATTAGCAAACAAAGACACCTTGTATAATAAAGAGTTGGCGAATATGCAAATAATGAAATTCTTAAAAGGAAAACCCAATACCAAAGTTGCCTTACAAATCTATAGAAAAACCAACGATTCTTTATTTGTTGTAGATATCATCCGAGGAAAAGTCCCTATAAAAAGTGTAGATGTTACTTATATGATAAACGATTCAATTGGGTATATAAAACTGAATCGGTTTGCGAGAAGTTCTTACAAGGAATTTAAAAAAGCACTCACATCGTTACAAGAAAAAGGAATGACAGATTTGGTGTTAGATTTACGAGGAAATGGCGGCGGTTTTATATACATCGCTAATAAAATTATTGATGAGTTTTTAGAGGATAATAAACTGATTGTATTCACCAAAAACAATAAAGGACGCATAGAAAAATCTTACGCCACAGAAAAAGGCGATTTTGAAAAAGGAGGTTTGTATGTTTTAATTGATGAAAACACCGCTTCAGCATCAGAAATTGTTGCTGGTGCATTACAAGACAATGACAAAGGAGTTATTGTAGGAAGACGCTCTTTCGGTAAGGGATTGGTGCAACAAGAAATGGATTTAGGTGATGGTTCTGCAGTACGGTTAACCATTGCTAGATACTACACACCCACAGGAAGATCTATTCAAAAACCCTACAATCATAAAGAAAACAAGAACTATTTCAACGATTTTAATAAACGTGCCCATAACGGAGAATTGCTTTCTAAAGACAGTATAAAAACCATAGATTCTTTGCAGTTTAAAACACCAAAAGGTAAAATTGTATATGGAGGCGGCGGTATTATTCCTGATGTTTTTGTCCCGATAGACACAAGTGCTTATATTAATAGAGGCTATTTTAATGCCATTAATAATTTTGCGTTTGAATATGTAGATAACAATCGAAAAAAACTCACTAAAAACTGGACTATAAAACGGTTTATTACTTCTTTTGATAAGGATCAAAAAGTATTCAATACTTTTATTTCAAAAGTTGAAAAATATAAAACTTCAAACAACGAAAAGAAAAAAATGTACAAATACTTAAAAGCATCTATTGCAAACAATTTGTTTGGCACAATAGGGTTTTACCGTATCAATCAATCAGAAGATAAAATGCTTCAAAAAGTATTGGTCTTGGAAAATAGTAATTAAAAACGTTCCTTTGTGTTGATGAAAATTACCATATCAAAAAATAAAAAAATCTACTTTGCTTCCGATCAACATTTGGGAGCCCCCACTGCAGAAAAAAGTTTTCTTCGAGAAAAAAAGTTTGTTGCTTGGTTAGATGAAGTTAAAAAAGATGCTGAAGCTATTTTTTTATTAGGCGATCTGTTTGATTTTTGGTTTGAATACAAAACCGTTGTTCCTAAAGGTTTTGTACGTGTTCTTGGTAAATTAGCCGAAATTAGTGATAGTGGTATTCCTATTTATTTCTTTATTGGCAATCATGATTTATGGATGAAAGATTACTTTGAAAAAGAACTAAACATCACTGTTTTTTACAAACCACAAGAATTTAGTATCAATAATAAAACCTTTTTAATTGGTCATGGCGATGGCTTAGGTCCTAAAGACAAAGGATATAAGCGTATGAAAAAAGTATTTACCTTCCCTTTATTTCAATGGATGTTTAAATGGTTGCATCCAGATTTAGGTGTAAAATTAGGACAATACATGTCTGTTAAAAACAAACTAATTTCTGGCGATGAAGATGCAAAATTCTTAGGCGAAGAAAACGAATGGTTGGTACAATACTGCAAACGAAAATTAGAAACCAAACACTACGATTATTTTGTGTTCGGACATAGACACTTGCCTTTAGAAATCGATTTAAAAAACAATAGTAAATACATAAACCTTGGTGATTGGATTCAGTATTTTACCTATGGTGTTTTTGATGGAGAAACTTTTTTATTAAAAGAATATTCATAATTTTTTTCAAAAAACATTAACCTCTTCTTTAACCAACCTTTAACATCTAAAAAAACACTATTATTGTATTTTTGTATTTCTAAATTAAATTATATACTTATAAATGGATATAGATGTAAGAGCTATCAATGAAAAGATAGAAAAAGAAAGTGCTTTTGTAGAAGTGCTTACTACCGAAATGAATAAAGTAATTATCGGTCAAAAAGAAATGATTGAGCGTTTGCTAATCGGTTTGCTAGGAAACGGACATATTTTACTAGAAGGAGTTCCTGGTTTAGCAAAAACATTAGCTATTAACACCTTATCAAAAGCCGTACAAGCAAGTTTTAGCAGAGTACAGTTTACACCCGACTTGTTACCTGCAGATGTTGTAGGAACAATGATTTATAACGTAAAAGATAATAAGTTTTCTATAAAAAAAGGACCCATTTTTGCCAACTTTGTACTGGCAGATGAGATTAATAGAGCCCCTGCAAAAGTACAATCAGCATTATTAGAAGCAATGCAAGAACGTCAAATTACTATTGGTGATACCACCTTTAATTTAGATGAACCATTTTTAGTAATGGCAACTCAAAACCCTGTTGAGCAAGAAGGAACCTATCCGTTACCCGAAGCACAAATGGACCGTTTTATGCTAAAAGTAGTCATCGATTATCCAAAGATTGAAGATGAACAACTTATTATGCGTCAAAATTTAAGTGGCGGTTATACTGCGGTAAACCCTGTGGTTTCAGTAGAAGAAATCCTTAGAGCTCGTAAAGTAGTTGATGAAGTATATATGGACGAAAAAATCGAAAAATATATCTTAGATATTATTTTCGCTACAAGGTATCCAGAAAAATACAACCTATCAGAATTAAAAGGACTAATTAGTTTCGGAGCATCACCTCGTGGAAGTATCAATTTAGCAAAAGCAGCAAAATGTTACGCATTTATAAAACGTAGAGGATATGTAATTCCTGAAGATGTTAGAGCTATTGTGTATGATGTATTGCGTCATAGAATAGGAATTACCTATGAAGCCGAAGCAGAAAATATTACGTCTATAGATATTATCAGTAAAATAATAAACGAAGTAGAAGTACCATAGGCGTATTGTCATTCCTGCAAAGGCAGGAATCTCTTGAAATAACATTTAAGTGATCATTAAAAGATTCCTGCCTTCGCAGGAATGACAAAAACCAAAAATAATGGAGACCAAAGAAATACTCAAAAAAGTTCGTAAAATAGAGATTAAGACACGCCGTTTGTCTAATCATATTTTTGGAGGAGAATATCATTCTACCTTTAAAGGACGTGGTATGACGTTTTCTGAAGTTCGTCAATACCAATATGGCGATGATATTAGAGCCATTGATTGGAATGTAACTGCACGTTACAACGAAACTCATATTAAAATTTTTGAGGAAGAAAGAGAATTAACCATGATGTTGATGGTAGATATTTCTGGCTCTGAGTTTTTTGGAACAACCGAACAATTTAAAAAAGATACCGTAACAGAAATTGCGGCAACATTGGCATTTTCTGCCATTCAAAATAACGATAAAGTAGGATTGATTTTATTTTCTGATGCCATAGAACTCTATATTCCTCCTAAAAAAGGAAAAAGTCATGTGCTAAGAATTATTAGGGAGTTGATAGAATTTACACCTAAAAGTAAACAGACAAATATTGCCGAAGCATTGAAGTTTTTATCAAATGTAATGAAGAAAAAAGCTATTGTTTTTATACTTTCAGATTTTATGGATGATGATTATGAACGCACACTAAAAATAGTAGGCAATAAACACGATGTTACTGGTATTCGGATTTTTGACAAACACGATGAAGAAATTCCAAATCTTGGTATGGTACCCATGCTAGATGCAGAAACAAACACTGTTCAGTTGATAAATACCGCATCTAAAAGGGTACGCATCAATTACAAAGCAAATGCATTACGCTTACAAGATTATTATAAAAATACCTTTAAAAAAAGTGGTGCAGGGACTATTAATACACGAGTTGACGAAGATTATGTTAAGAAATTATTAGGCTATTTTAAACACAAAGGAAGATAAAGGTTGATTGCTAAGTGTAATCAAAAGAAAAAAAATGAAAAAACAATTATTCTATATATTGCTTTTAATAACTACCGCTGGTTTTGCACAAAAACCAGCGGTAAGAGCTACTATTGATACCACAAATATTAGAATTGGAGAACAATTTCAGTATAAAATATCTGTAAACGGAGTAGCAAACATCATCCTTCCGAAGTTAGAAAATCTCAAAGGATTGGAAGTTATTTCTGAAGATAAAATTGATACTATTAAAAAGCAACTCATCAAAAAGTATATTTTAACAGGGTTTGATAGTGGTGCATTTTATATTCCGCAACAACAAATTTACATTAAAAACAAGGCCTATTTAACAGATTCTTTATTGATAAATGTAGCTACCGTTGCTATAGATACTACAAAACAAAAACTATTTCCTATAAAAGCCATTAAAAGCGAACCTATTATTTTTGATGATTACAAGAATTATGTTTGGTGGGCAATTGCACTATTAATTGTCATAGCATTATTACTCTATTTCTTTGTGTTTAAAAAGCGAAAAGAAGTTGAAGAAACGAAAACTATTCCTGCACTTCCTCCTTATGAAGAAGCCATTGAAAAATTACAATTGTTAGACGAAAAGTTACTTTGGCAGAACAACAAAGTCAAGAAATATTATAGCGAATTAACGGAAATAATCCGAAGTTACATTGAACAAGAATTAAAAATACCTGCCTTAGAAATTACTACCGATGAATTAATTAAAACATTGTCAGATTTTAATACTTCAAAAGTAATTGTAACCTCTTCGGAAACGATTAAAACACTAAAAAAATTATTACAAGAAGCCGATTTAGTAAAGTTTGCGAAATCTAGACCTTTATCATCAGAAATTGAAGAAGACAGAAAAGACGCCGAAGATGTTGTGAATAATTTAAAGCCAAAACCGATAAAAGTAATAGAAATTAAAGAAGAAGATACTAATGTGGAATAATTTCGAATTTCATAACCCTGAATTTTTATGGTTGCTAATTGTCATTCCAATATTGGCAACTTGGTACTTTTTGATACGCAAAAAAGACAGTGCTGTTTTAACAATATCAAGTGTAAAAGGGTTTAAAGCACACACATCAATATTACCAAAATTAAAGCCGCTACTTTATCTTTTACGATTATTAGCAGTAACTTTTTTAATCATCGCCTTGGCGAGACCAAGAAATGTATCGGTAAGCAAACGTACAAAAACCAATAAAGGTATTGATATTGTTATGGCAATTGATGTTTCTGCAAGTATGTTGGCAAAAGATTTAAAACCAAGCAGACTAGAAGCTTTAAAAAAAGTAGCTACTGAATTTGTAAACAAAAGACCGAATGACAGGATAGGAATTGTTATTTATGCTGGCGAAAGTTTTACACAAACACCTATTACTAGTGATAAAAGCATTGTAAAACGTGCCATTGCTCAAATAAAATGGGGACAATTAGAGGGTGGAACTGCCATAGGAATGGGTTTAGGATCTGCTGTAAATAGATTGAAAGACAGTAAATCAAAAAGCAAAGTTATTATTTTGTTAACAGACGGTGTAAATACTGCAGGAAATATCGACCCAAGAACAGCAACCGAATTGGCAAAAGAGTTTAAAATAAAAGTATATACCGTAGGAATTGGTACGAACGGAATGGCGCTATCGCCTTTTAGCATGGATCCAAGAACAAAAAAATTACAATACAGAAATCAACAAGTAGAAATTGATGAAGATTTACTAAAACACATCGCTAAAGAAACCGAAGGAAAATATTTTAGAGCCAATAACAACACGAAATTAAAGGCAATTTACGATGAAATTAATCAGTTAGAAAAAACAAAAATAGAAGAGTTTAAATATTATAATTATCAAGAAAAATATCGATTTTTGGTATTAATCGGACTTGGATTATTGTTTTTTGAATTTATATTAAGAAATACTATTTTTAAAAGTTTTATATAAATGTATCGCATAGAAGAACCTACATATTTTTACCTTTTCATAATCATACCAATAATGATTGTGGTTTTCTTATTGGTTTTATGGTGGAAAAAACGCACACAAAAACAATTTTCTAACCTTGTTTTGTTAGAAAAATTAGCACCAAATACCTCAACATTTAAATCGGTTTTAAAATTGATTTTTCTATTGATAGGATTTTCGTTTTTAATCATTTCTTTGGTAAATCCAAAAATGGGAACCAAACTAAAAACAATAAAAAGAGAAGGTGTAGATGTGGTTTTTGCGTTAGATATTTCTAAAAGCATGTTGGCAGAAGATATTGCCCCTAATCGATTAGAAAAAGCAAAACGAATTATTTCTAAAATTATTGATAAATTAGGGAGTGATAGAGTCGGAATTATTATTTACGCAGGTAATTCGTATCCGCTTTTGCCAATAACAACAGATCATGCGGCAGCAAAAATGTTTTTACAAAATGCAGGTCCAGATTTAGTTTCTAGTCAAGGAACGGCAATTAATGAGGCATTGAATTTAGCAAAA
>CAZZNK010000094.1:0-8465 GCA_964655585.1 uncultured Flavobacteriaceae bacterium | reverse complement strand
GGTAATTCCATGAATAAATAATGTTTAGTGTAACACTATATTAGGACGAGACATAATATAGATTTTAAAAACTCGTTGCTTTCGCAACGAGTTTTTTTTACACCAATAGTATTTTTTTAATCAACTCCTCGCCCATTTCTTCGTTGAGCATTTTTATAATTTTATCTTTTCCGTAACTCAATTCTTCTCGTAAAACAGATGAAGTCAACCGAACAACCAACGTATTGTTTTGCAGCTCTACGGAGGTTGTGTAAGAAGCCACTCCTTGTCCCATTAATTGGTTCCAAGTTTCTTCTAACTTTATTTTTCGCATTCCTTTTGTCAAATTATTTTCTTTGATAAAAGAACGCATTAAATCTTTCACAGAAAAGGAATCGTTTTCTCGTTTTATCATTTTTAAAGTTTAAAAATTTGATATTCTTTATTTCCTTGCTCCAAAATACTTTCTGTTCTATTATAATGTGTATCGGTAATAAAAATTTGCCCAAAGGCATCATTATTTACCAAATTGATAATATGTGTTACTCGATGCTCGTCTAACTTATCAAAAATATCATCTAACAATAATATAGGAACAACGCTTGCTTGTTGTTTTATAAACTCAAATTGTGCTAGTTTTAAAGCTATTAAATACGATTTCTGTTGTCCTTGAGAACCAAATTTTTTAATAGGAAAACCATCAATTTCAAAACTTAAATCGTCTTTATGTATCCCTGCCGTTGTATATTGTACCATTCTATCTTTTTCTAATGATTTTTCTAATAACTCATCAAAAGAGGTGTCATTTAACTGGCTTTTATAAGTTAAATTTACTTGTTCTTTTTTACCTGAAACAATTTCATACTTTTTATTAAAAATCGGAATAAATGCTTCTAAAAACTTTTTTCTATTTTCAAAAATCTTAACTCCAAAATTGATTAACTGCTCGTTATACACTTTTAAATTTAACAAATCGAATGTTCTATTGGCAGCAAAATATTTTAACAAAGCATTTCTTTGCACTAAGATTTTATTATATGAAATTAAATTTTGTAAATATGTTTTGTCTTGTTGAGAAATAACTCCATCCATAAATTTACGTCGAGTATCACTCCCTTCTGTAACCAAATCTCTATCAGCTGGCGAAATAATAACCAAAGGCAATTTTCCTATATGTTCAGAAAACTTATCGTATGCTTTTCCGTTTTGTTTTAATATTTTTTTTTGTCCTTTTTTAAGACTACATACAATTTTTTCTTTTCTATCATTTAATAGATACTCCCCTTCAACCATAAAAAAAGAAGTTCCGTGTTTTATATTCTGTCCTGCAACCGGATTAAAATAACTTTTTGCAAAAGACAAATAGTAAATAGCATCTAAAACATTGGTTTTACCAATACCATTATTGCCCACAAAACAATTTATTTTCTTCTGAAAATCAAATGATTGCGAATCGAAATTTTTAAAATTAACCAAAGAAATTTTTTGTAAATACATACTTCTTAAAATCATCAATAAAGAAACCGCAAATTATTAAAAATTTTGCAGAATATCTGCTTTTAAAATCCAATTAAAAAAACTATTTTTGCCGACACTTAATATTTAAGCTAATTATGGCAACATACAAGAAAAAAGGGTTTAAACCTAAAGATAAAAAAGAGCAACAAGAGCTAGAAGAGATGCAAAGTACAACTGCTGAAGTTTTTAATACTTTAGACGAAACTGCATCAAAATCTGAGCAATGGATAGAAAAAAACAGCAAAGTGTTGTTTATGGCATTAATTGCTGTTGTAGTTCTAGTATTAGGTTATTTAGGATATAACAAATACATTGTTGAACCAACCGAAAGAGAAGCTTCTAACGAATTGGCTTTTCCAAGAAAATATTTTGATGAAGCTGCCACTGCGGGTTCTGGTATCGATTCTTTATTAAATTTAGGTTTAGAAGGTGCTGACGGAAAATACGGTTTCTTAGACATTGCTGATTCTTACAGCAGTACAAAAGCGGGAAATTTAGCCAACTATTATGCTGGTGTTTCTTACTTACAAATGAAAAAATACGACAAAGCTATTGAGTATTTAAGTAAATTTTCTTCGGATGATGAATTGCTAGGTCCTACTGCTTTAGGTGCTATTGGAGATGCTTTTGCAGATATTAATCAACCAGAAGAAGCTTTAGAATATTATGAAAAAGCAGCGAATAAGAAAAGTAACGAGTTTACAACTCCTCTATTTTTATTTAAAGCTGGTCAAACTGCTTTAGAATTGAAAAAGTTTGGAAAAGCTGAGAAATTATTTACCAAAATTAAAGATAATTACTCAAAAACAGATCAAGGTAAAGATATCGATAAATACATAAACAGTGCTAAATACGCCAACTAATGGCAACAGAAAATTTATCATATTATAATACAAACACCATCCCAAATGCGAAATCTTTTCGATTTGGGATTGTTGTTTCTGAATGGAATCCTGATATTACTAGAAACTTAGAACAAGGTGCTATTGATACTTTAATTGATTGCGGCGCTACAAAAGAAAATATTATTTCTTGGGACGTTCCTGGCAGTTTTGAATTGGTTTTTGGGTGTAAAAAAATGATAGAAACTCAAAAAATAGATGCCATTATTGCAATTGGAAATGTAATACAAGGAGAAACGAAACATTTTGATTTTGTTTGCGATGGTGTTACACAAGGTATTAAAGATTTAAACATAAAATACAATGTACCTGTTATTTTCTGTGTCTTAACAGATAATACCAAGCAACAATCTATAGACAGATCTGGCGGAAAACTAGGTAATAAAGGTATAGAATGTGCCGTTGCTGCTATAAAAATGGCTGCTTTAAAATAAAATTAAGGTTATATTTATTTTAACTTTTTACTTCTCTTTTATTTCAGTATTTTTGAATTCACTCTTAGCATAAGTTTATTTTTATCATTAAAAACAACAAGTAGTTATTCATGGGATTTTTTAAACGGACAAATAAAAAATTTGATTATCAACCAAGATATTACAAAGGTGATAAAAACCCATACGGATTTGAACACAAATTTGATGAATACCGTACTACAGTTGGTAAAAACAAAGGGATAAAAGCAAAACTCTCTACGGCTATTGATGATTTTAAGAACAATGAGCAAAGTGGTTTTAATAAAACAATCTTAATTATTATTGCAATTTTAGTCCTTATCTTTTTATTTGTGATAGATTTTGATTTGTCCATTTTTTATTCAAAAGAATAATGTCAGATATCATTCAACTTTTACCAGATCATGTTGCCAATCAAATTGCTGCAGGAGAAGTAGTCCAAAGACCTGCTTCGGTAGTAAAAGAATTGTTAGAAAATGCCATTGATGCTGGTGCAACTTCTATAAAATTATTAATAAAAGATGCTGGTAAAACCCTAATTCATGTAATTGATAATGGGAAAGGAATGAGTGTTACAGATGCAAGACTATCTTTTGAAAGACACGCCACTTCTAAAATAAAATCTGCCGAAGATTTATTCAACCTAAATACCAAGGGGTTTCGCGGAGAAGCTTTAGCTTCTATCGCTGCCATTGCACATGTAGAACTAAAAACCAAACAAGAAAGTTACGAACTTGGTACGCAACTAAAAATTGAAGGCAGTAAAATAATTTCTCAAGACGTTATTTCTACAGCAAAAGGAACTAGTATTTCTGTAAAAAATTTATTTTACAACATACCTGCAAGACGTAATTTTTTAAAATCTGACACCGTAGAAACACGCCATATTATTGATGAATTTCAACGAGTGGCTTTGGCGCATCCAAATATTGATTTTTTATTACATCACAACAATAACGAGGTATATCATTTAAAAGAAAATAATTTACGCAAACGAATTGTGGCAATTTTCGGAACTAAAATGAATGAAAAATTAGTTCCTATTGATGAAAGTACAGATATTATTTCTATCAGCGGATTTGTGGCTAAACCAGAATTTTCTAAGAAAAAAAGAGGAGAACAGTTCTTTTTTGTAAATGATCGGTTTATTAAAAGTGGGTATCTAAATCATGCAGTTGTCAATGCTTTTGAGGGTTTGTTAGACCATGGATATCATCCCTCTTATTTTCTGTACTTAACAGTACCTACAAATAGTATTGATATTAACATTCATCCCACAAAAACAGAAATAAAATTTGATAATGAAAAAGCGTTGTATGCCATTTTAAGAGCTACGGTTAAACATGGTTTAGGGCAATACAATGTGGCACCTGTATTAGATTTTAATAGAGATGCTAGTTTAGACACTCCGTATCAATTTAATAAAAAAACAAGTAACGGAAGTGTTCCGAAAATTATGGTAGATGCTGATTTTAACCCGTTTAAAAACGAGCAAAATCAAACAGTAAACTACAAAAAAAACACAACTGATTGGGAAGCTTTGTACACTTCTACCGCTTCATCCGAAGAGAAAGAGCAAAGAGAATTATTTTATCAAGAAAAAGAAACTGAAACAGGGAAAACCTTTCAAATCCAGAAAAAATATATATTGAGTTCTATAAAATCTGGTATGGTACTCATTCATCAATCTTTGGCACATCAACGGGTTTTATACGAAGATTTTTTAGAAAATATTACCGTAAAAGAGGCAAATAGTCAGCAATTATTATTTCCTATAAAAATAACTTTTTCATCTGCAGAAATAGAAATGATTTACACGATAAAATCTGATTTAGAAAGTGCAGGTTTTCAATTTGAAGAATTTACCAAAGAAAGTGTCATTGTTAACGGAATACCAACATCTATAAATGAAAGCCAAGTAACGTTAATCTTAGAACAATTAGTAAATGATATCCGTTTAGAAATTCCCGATAGCAGTTTTAGCCATTTTGATGTTATGGCAAAATCATTTGCAAAATCTTTGTGTATTAAAACTGGGGCAGATTTATCGGCAGCAGCACAAGAAAATTTAGTGCATAACCTATTTTCTTGCAAAGAACCATCGGTTTCACCTTTCGGAAAACCAACGTTTAAAACAGTAACTTTACAAGAAATTGATCATATTTTTAATCATTAAAAAATGAATAGTAAACTAACAGATGCCATAAAACACTTGATTATTATCAATGTTATTCTATTTGCAATACCTCAATTGCTAAAAATGGATTTGACCAATGTTTTGGCATTACATTTTCCTAAAAACGAACATTTTGGCGTTTGGCAATATGTTACCCATATTTTTATGCATGGTAGTTTTATGCACATTGCGTTTAACATGTACGGTTTATGGGCTTTTGGCACACCACTAGAACAAATGTGGGGTAGAAATAAATTTTTATTTTTCTATTTCTCGGCAGGTATTGGTGCAGGATTAATTTATAGTTTGGTAAATTATTATCAATTTAATGGAATTTACGAGCAGTTAATTCAATTAGGAGTATCATCCACAGATATTCAACAAATATTAGATTCTGGAAGATATAATGACGATTTAATTACACTTTCTAACAAAACAATGAGTGAGTTTTACAGTTTGTACCATACTCCTGCTGTTGGTGCTTCTGGAGCCGTTTACGGTGTTTTAGTTGCCTTCGGATTATCTTTTCCAAATGCAAAATTAGCATTGATATTTTTCCCTGTTCCTATTGCTGCTAAATACTTTATTCCTGTGATGATTTTAGGAGATTTATTTTTCGGAATGACGAAATACTCAGTAGGTAATGTTGCTCATTTTGCACATGTTGGTGGTGCTCTCATCGGATTTATCATTGCATGGTATTGGAAAAAAAATCAATTTAGGACACATTAAATGAGCTTCGTACAAAACATACAAACCAAATATAAATATGCATCTATTGTAGAAAAATATATCTACATAAATGTAGCTGTCTTTATTTTAGTATTTATTGTTAATACACTTGGGTTTCTTTTTGAGAGCAACAGTAATTTATTAGTAGATTGGTTTGCTTTACCTGCTTCTTTTAATGAATTTACATCTAAACCTTGGACAATTATTACCTACGGATTTTTACACGTTAATTTTATTCATATTCTGTTAAATTTAATTGCCTTGTACTATATAGGAGGTTTATTTATTCAGTATTTTACCCCCAAACAGTTTACAACTTTTTATATCTTAGGGACTCTTTTTGGTGGATTTGTTTTTTTACTTAGTTATAATTATTTCCCTGTATTTTCTAAAACGGCTTCGTTTAATGTACTCTTAGGAGCATCCGCAGGAATATCTTCCATATTTATAGGAATCGCAACTTATATGCCTAATTATCAATTAAAAATTCGGTTTATTGGTTTTGTAAAATTATGGCATTTAGCAGCTATTTGGGTTGCTTTAGATGTTATTCAAATTCCTGCAGGCAATGCAGGGGGCCATTTTGCACATATTGGCGGTGCTTTGTTTGGTTTTTTCTATGTAAGTACAGCAAGTAATACAAGTATTAATTTATGGGGTAGTTTTTTATCGTTATTTAAAAGCAAAGAAAAACCACTAAAAACCGTTTATAAATCAAAACGAAAAACAACACCAATAGTAAAAAACAAAAATGAACATCAACAAAAAATTGATACGATTTTAGACAAAATTAGTAAATCTGGTTATGATACATTAAGCAAAGAAGAAAAGGCTTTTTTATTTAAACAAGGGCGTTAATGGTAGTAGTAATACGCATTAAAAATTACATATAAAAGTGAAGAAATTATCCCTCATTTATAAATTATTACTTTTTATCAACTCAATTGTTGCTGCAATTTTATTGCTATCATACTTGTTGCCATTTATTTCTCCTAATACAGTGCCAACCTTTGCTGTTTTTAGTTTACTTGTTCCTGTATTAATCGTTTTAAATATTATTTTCTTTCTATTTTGGTTGATAAAACTTAAAAAACAATTCTTTTTATCAGCACTAGTTTTAGGAATCGGATGGTTTTTCTCCTCTCCGTTCTATAAGTTTTCTGAAAAGAAAATTCTATTAAATGACGATGTAAAAGTAATGAGTTATAATGTGCGCATGTTTAATTACTATAAATGGAGTGATGATGAAGAAATTCCTAAAAAAATAGTTGATTTTATTGCTGATAAAAAACCTGATATTTTAGCCGTACAAGAGTTTTATCAATCAGATAAAATTGATTTTTTATATCCTTATAAATACATCAAAACCAAATCTAAAACCAATAAATTTGGGTTGGCAATTTATTCAAATTACAGAATTATTAATTCAGGGTCTTTAGATTTTAAAAAAAGTTCTAATAATGCTGTTTTTATTGATATTATTAAGAAAAAAGATACTATTAGAGTGTATAATATACATTTAGAGTCGTTAAAAATCAACCCGAAGAAAGAAAATTTTGGAGAAAAAAGTTCTGAAAAATTATTTAAACGATTAAAAAAATCCTTTAAAAAACAAGCTACACAAACCGAACAATTCTTAGCCCACGAAAAACTTTGGAAAGGAAAAAAAATTATTTTAGGAGACTTTAATAACACTGCTTATTCTTGGGTTTACAAACAGGTTTCTAACAATAAAAAAGATGCTTTTGTAGTAGCTGGCAAAGGATTAGGAAAATCTTTTAATTACCTTTTTCCTGTTCGTATAGATTTTATTTTAACAGATAAAACAATTAACATCAATCAATATAAAACATTTAAGGTAAAATATTCAGACCACTTCCCTATTTTGGCGAGAATTAATTGGTAATCAATTACAATCCATAATCTCGCTCAACTTTAGCTATACGCACTTTAAATGCTTTGTACCAAATAGAACGTCCTTTTTTTCTTGCCTCGACATGATCTACTTGTATTTTCCAATTTTTAATGGCCTCTAAACTATCCCAATAAGAAACTGTTATTCCTAACTCTTCTTTAGCAGATTCAATTCCTAAAAAACCTTTTTGTTGTTTGGCTAAATCAACCATTTTTTGGGCAGTTTCTTCATAACCATCAACAATTTCACTCATTGTACTGGTAAAAATAACTGCGTAATATGGTGTTTTAGGTGTTTTTGCTATCATAAAATCAATGTTTTTTTTGAATTATTATCGTAAATTTGCATCGATAAAAGTACCAAAATGAATGCAGATAAAAAAGTAGCTTTTTATACCTTAGGATGTAAACTAAACTTCTCTGAAACATCTACCATTGCTCGTGATTTTACTAATGAAGGTTTTGATAGAGTTAATTTTGAAGAAAAGGCTGATGTGTATGTTATCAATACTTGTTCTGTAACCAACAACGCTGATAAGCGTTTTAAAACCGTTGTAAAATCAGCTTTAAAGCAAAACAAAGATGCATTTATTATTGGCATCGGCTGTTATGCACAATTAAAACCAGCAGAATTAGCAAATGTAAATGGTGTTGATTTGGTGTTGGGTGCTACGGAAAAATTTAACGTAACAAGTTACATCAACGATTTGGCAAAAAATGAAATTGGCGAAGTGCATTCTTGCGAGATTGAAGATGCTAATTTTTATGTGGGATCCTACTCTATTGGCGATA
>CAZZNK010000093.1:0-8481 GCA_964655585.1 uncultured Flavobacteriaceae bacterium | reverse complement strand
GTACTTTTCCCTTTAAAAATGTTTACAAAAAAACCTTTAGAGGAAATGTTAGACAGAGTAAATTTTGTTTTACAAAGAGTAGATTTAGAAAACTCAAACAAGAAGTATCCCGCAGAATTATCAGGAGGAATGCAAAAAAGAGTAGCCATTGCAAGAGCCATTGTAATGAATCCTAAATATTTATTTTGTGATGAACCAAACTCAGGTTTAGACCCACAAACAGCTATTATAATTGATAATTTAATTCAAGAAATTACGAACGAATACAATATTACCACAGTAATTAATACCCACGATATGAATTCTGTGATGGAAATTGGTGAAAAAATAATTTTCCTTAAAGATGGTAAAAAAGCTTGGGAAGGAACCAATAAAGAAATTTTTAAAACTGATAATGAGGCGGTTGTAAGTTTTGTGTATTCGTCTAATTTATTCAAAAAAGTAAGAGAAGCATATTTGAATGAAACAAATTAAAAAAAGTGTTTGTTTTTAAGTTTTAACCTTATATATTTGCACCCGTTAAAAAGAGAAAATGACCTGGTAGCTCAGTTGGTAGAGCATCTCCCTTTTAAGGAGAGGGTCCTGGGTTCGAGCCCCAGCCCGGTCACACAAAAACACCTAATCAATTTAATTTGTTAGGTGTTTTTTTATACCATTCATTTAAAAGAGCATACATTTTTGTATATTTCGAATATATTTTAAAATCGATACATTGTGGAGGAAGAAGAGCAAAAAAAAGAAGAAGCTATTGAGCAGTCAAAACATAAAATGCAAGAAGAAGCAAAAGGTTTTGCCGTAAGTGTTAAAAAGTTTTTAAAAGAGTTGTTAGATTTTCGACATGATACCGATCATGAAGCAACCGTTGAAGCTATTAAAGATGATATTCCGTTTAAAGGAGCTACTGCGTGGATTTTAATTTTCGCTGTATTTGTAGCATCCATTGGTTTAAATGCCAACTCTACGGCAGTTGTAATCGGAGCGATGTTAATTTCTCCGTTAATGGGTCCTATTTTAGGGATAGGAATGTCTATCGCTATCAACGACATTGATACCTTAAAAAAATCAGGAATCAACCTTTTAACTATGATTGTGTTGAGTTTAATTACCTCTTTTTTGTTCTTTTATATCTTTCCGTTGAGTGAAGATAATTCAGAATTATTAGGGCGTGTAAGTCCAGATATTCGAGATGTGTTAATTGCTTTTTTTGGAGGTTTGGCTTTAATGGTAGCCAGAACTAAAAAAGGAACGGTTGCTTCTGTTATTTTTGGCGTTGCTATTGCAACTGCCTTAATGCCGCCGCTTTGTACAGCTGGTTACGGATTGGCAAAAGGTAATTTTGAATACTTTTTAGGAGCGATGTATTTGTTTACCATCAATACCATTTTTATAGCATTAGCTACTTTTTTAGTATTGAAGTTGTTGAGTTTTCCGATGTTGAAATACGCAAATTCAGCAAAAAGAAAACGGATTGCTCAATTCGCCTCTTTGTTGGGTGTTTTGGTGATGATTCCTGCAATTTATACTTTTATAAAAGTATATAATAATAGTAAAATAGAGAGTCAAATTGCAATGTATATCAAAAATGAAATCAAAGGAAATAAATCTTTACAATTGATTGATAAGGACTTTGATTTACCTAATAAAAGACTGTATCTAAACTTTTTTAATGAAGTTACTGAGGCTACTTATAACGATTTAACTAATGAGCTAACTAATAATATATTATATCCAAATTTAAAAGATTTTACATTAGACATAAAAGGAAGCGATACGAAAAGTTTTGAGCTTATTACAACGGCGTATAAAGAGAAAAGAGAGGAGCTGAAAGAGACTAAGGATATCGTTAAAGGTTTACAGCAACAGATTAAAAGTTTAGAAGGAACGGTTACCAAATTAAACCAAAGAATAGAGCAAGAGGCTTTAAATAAAGATGAAAAAGCAGTTGCTTTTAGTAGCATTGCAAAGGATGCGAAAATAAGATATCAGAATATTGAACAAATAGGCTTTGCAAATGTAATTTCGTCTAAAGATTTTATAAAAATTGATACCATTCCAGAAGTTAGTATTCTTTGGAACTCTAATATCAAAGACAGTATTATAAATATCAAAGAGGTAGAGTTCAGAAGTTGGTTACAATCTGAGTTAAAGTTAGATACATTATTTGTTAGGCGGTTAAAAAAATAAGTTTTTAGACAAAATCATCACCAAACTTATCTCTAACTTCTGATGTAATTTGTTTAATATCCTGTTCATCTTTTTTCGGACAAATAAGTAGTACATCATCTTTTTCTATGATAATAAAATCACTCAATCCTTGAATAATCACTTTTTTTCCTGATTGTGTTTTTATCATGTTTCCGTTAGCATCTCTAAAAATAGTATCTGCACCAACAATAGCATTTTTATTTTTGTCTTTTTCTAATTTTTGATATAAAGAGCCCCAAGTGCCTAGGTCATTCCAACCAAAATCTACAGGTAATACATGTACATTTTTGGCTCGTTCTAGGATGCCAAAATCAATAGAAATGTTTTCGCATTTTGCATAATTACTGTTAATGAAATCGTCTTCGAAATCAGAATTATATACGTTGTTTCCGTCGTCAAGAATATCAATCATTTTTGGTAAAGATTGTTTAAAAGATTTGATAATACTTTTTGCCGACCATATGAAAATTCCAGCATTCCATAGATAATCGCCACTTGCAATAAACTGTTTTGCAGTTTCTAAATTAGGTTTTTCAGTAAAGTTTTTCACCTTTTTTACTTCGGATGAACTTTTATCAAATTGAATATATCCGTAACCTGTATTTGGTGAATTAGGTTGAATACCCAAGGTCATTAAAACATCTTCTTTTTGACAAACATCAAATGAAGTTTGAATGTTTTTTAAAAATTCCTTTTCATCATCAATCCAGTGATCAGAAGGAGCAATTAACATTATAGCATCTGGATTTTGGTCATATATTTTTAAGGCTGCATATAAAATACAAGGAGCTGTATTTCTCATTGTAGGTTCTAGTAGAAGTTGGTTTTCAGTACAATTTGGCAATTGCTCTAAAACCAATTCTTTATAACGAGCATTGGTGGCAATTAAGATGTTTTCTGCTGGTATTAAGCCATTAATTCGATCAAAAGTACGTTGAATTAAAGATTGCCCTGTTCCAAGCATGTCATGAAACTGTTTTGGGAATTCTTTTGTACTCATTGGCCAAAAACGTGTTCCAACACCGCCTGCCATAATTACTGCGTAATAATTATTTTTCATAAATTTTCACTTCTACATTTTGATTGAATAAATACACCTTTTTATTCAGCATATGTGTACACTCAAAGCGTGTACGTCTTTTATTTCCTCGTTTATAAAGTTTATTTTTAAAAACAAACAAACTCCCTAACGGAATTTCAAAGATATAATTCTTTCCGAACACTTTACTATATTCTTTAAAAGCTAACGATAAATTTACATCTGCATCTGTACTTGCCTTCGGTTTTTTTAAATAATTAGCCAATAAGGGTAGTAGATGCTTCGGATAAATTTCTGGTTGTAAAAAAGGCAACATTAAGTGCTGAAAAACTGTTTTCCATTCTTTTCCATGTGGTTTTACATGTCCAAATTTTTTATAAGTAACGTGATGTGCAATTTCGTGAATTAATGTTAATAAAAACTGATATTTGTTAAGGTTGTTATTGACTGTAATTTGAAAATTTCCGTTAGGTAACTTTCTAAAATCACCATGTTTGGTTTGTCGTTGATTTACTATTTTTAAGATAAACGAGTGTTGTTCAATTAAATATTGAACAATAGGAATTGCTTTTTCTGGGATGTATGTTTGATAATTTGTTTTCAAAAATTAAATAATTACGGGGTAGAACTAGAGACTTGTAATACTTTTCCGTTGTAAAATTTATTTCCTGTCAAAGAAAAATCAAAAATATAATTTGCCATTTCACTTGCAGAAAGAGGTGCTTTATAGTCAGGAAAAGCAGCTGCTAACATTTCAGTTTGCACTGCGCCTAAAGCCAATACGTTAAAAGCTATTTCTTGCTCTTTAAACTCTTCTGCCAATAATTCAGACAGTGTAATTACAGCGCCTTTTGCAGAACTATATGCCGCTAAACCAGGAAATTTTAAGCTTCCTTGAATACCACCCATACTACTAATTGTAACAACATGACTCCCTTTTTGTAAAAACGGAATTAGTAATTTTGTTAGTGATGCTACTGCAAAAACATTTACTTTATAAACGTCTAAAAAATCATCCGAAGTTAATTCTGTAAAAGGTTTGTTAATGAGTTTTCCAGCATTATTGATAAGAATATCTACTTTTTTCCAGTTATTTCTGATGTAATCAATAGTTTCTAAAAGCGCTTTTTCTGATGATAAATCAACCGATAAAGCGGTAATGTTTTTATGATTTATTTTCTTTAAAGGTGTTGTGTTTCTAGACAGTGCTAGTACTTTATGGCCTTTATCAGCAAATTGTTTAGCCAATTCAAATCCGATGCCTCTACTTGTACCTGTTATAACAATATTTTTACTCATTCTTATTTATTTTTTCTTGACGTATAGAAAAGGATGCTTTTAAACTTTTCCACTTTTCTTTTAATATTATATTTTCGACGCTATTTTCTTGCTTATTGGCAATTTTTTTGGTGTATAAAATTCTATCTTCTAACATTGGATGATTGTTAAAGTACGTTGGAACATCAAACAAAGTTTCTTTTTTTAATAATTCAAACAATTGTGGCATTCCGTGTAAGTCAATCTTATTTTTTCGCATTACTTCTAAGCCAAAAATATCGGCTTCTTTTTCTAGTTTTCTAGAAAAAGACAATTGTGTAGCTAATTGCGCATTGTCTGCCAAAATAGCAGTTACGCCGCTTACATCGCCAAATAAAACTGATAGAAAAATAGCGCCAGATGCACTTCTAGCTACATTTTTTAGTACATGTCTGTTTTCTATATGAGAAACTTCATGCGCAATTAAAGCTGTTAATTGTGCTTCATTTTCTATCTTTTTTAATAAAGCAGTATATACTATTATTTTTCCGCCAGAAAGAGCAAATGCATTTAATTTATTACTTTTTGCTACATATACTTTAAGAGGAAAAGTGTTCTCTAAATTTAAAACGTTTACAAAATCTTGTAATTTTTTAGATTTTTCTTTATCAATTTCTAAATCTACGGAAAGTACTTTAAAGACATAATCGCCAAAATCAATAACATTTTTGTCGGATAAGTTATTTGCAAAACCTGTTGCGACTGTTGGGAAAACGTAAAAATACATTCCAAGAGCAATTCCTATCAAAGAAAGCATTAATACAGTCAATGATTTTTTTGTAGAGGTATGTAAAAAAGTATCTAATTTATTGTGTAAATTCTTGTGTTCACTTTTACTGAGGTAGTTGATAAAATTCTCATTATTACTTTCAATTTTCTGAAAAGGAAAGGTGTTTCCATAAGTAAAAGAAACCCATCCTTTAGTAAATACATCAGATTTTATGATTTCTGAAATTTTCCAAGAAATATGTATCGTTTTCCCTTCTTCATTTTTATAAGAAATTTTCCATCCTAGAGAATTAGGAGACAATACAGCCTTGTGAGTTTTGGAAGATTTTCCGTCAAAATAAACAACATTAAAAGGCATTTTTATAGTAAATCAAAATCTAAAAAATCTAAGAAATCATCTCCAGAGGCATCGTCATAATCATCGTGTGTTGCTTGTTGAATAATATTGGTATCTAACTCGCCATCAATTTCTATAAACCTAAAGAAGAATTTTAATGTTCTTACCGTTACCCAAGGTGTTGCAATTCCTAAAGTAAAAATAATCAATAGCATATTTACAATTAAGAGCTCGAAAACATCTCCTGTTTTCATGGTAAATTTAAAGTTAACAGGCTTTCCTTTTTGTGTAATAGTTGTATTATCTACATAAAACTGTATTAAATTTTTATAATACCAAAACCCATAAATACCTAGAGTAATGTAGAAAAGAAGTATAAATTTTAGGGTAATCCAAAATAAATCACCTCCTTTTCCTTTAAAGTCAAAAGACAAATCTCCAAAACGCAAATGACTAAAAATGTATTTTCTAATATCAACTTGAAGCCAAAATCCGTAAATACCAAACGTAATAATAGTTAACAAAAACCCTTTGACGAACATCCAAAATAGTTCCATTCTATCTCCTATATATTTAAAATGAATTCCTTTCCAAGAGCTTCTAGAAGAGCGGTAACGTACTGCGCCATGCACTGCAAAAGGAATTATAAGAATAAAAAATAAGTAAAACACTCCCATTGCACTGAATATAAGTGCTTTATTTTGAGTTTGCATCGCGTAAAACAAAAATCCATATAAGGTAATAATCATGATATAGATTTTAATAAACCCTTTAAAAACTTCTGCTCCCGTTGCATGAAACTGAAAACGAGAATTATCTAATTCTGAAGATTGATAATGGTATTTTAATATTTCTACTTTTGCCCAAGGATAATATAATCCTAAAGTTAAAATTGTTAAAATGATATTTTTAAAATAAATAACAGCAAATTCAGCTCCTTTTCCGAAGTATTTAATGCGTTTTACAGATGTATTTCCTGAAATAATTTCCATAATTTTTATTGGTTAGTTGAGTATCAAAAATGCGATTTTATTTTGAATTTTGCAAATAAGACAATCAGTATCTCGAAAAAACAGTAGTGCGTATAAAAATCAATAAAAAAACCATTATTAACTGGCTTTAGAGCAATTAATAATGGTAACATTGATTAAAGGAAAATGTTTATTTTACAATAGCACTTTTTTCTATAATTACGTTTTCTAATAAATCTAAATCCTCATCATATTCTGCACCAGATCGGATAACGCCTTTTATTTTTACAGTATTGCCAATTTTTAAAGTGCTAGCCTCATTGTTAGTTTCTGATGTAAATGTGCATAAAACACCCATTTTTGCATTGGGGTTTTTTAGCAATACCACGTTTTGACCTAATTGATCTTTCGATATTTTTGCAACTATTCCGACAATGATTAATACTTTAGATTCTCCTTCGTCACTATCTAAATACTTAGTATTTGCCTTTTCTTTATCAGTTAAAAACTCATTGACTAATTCAGTTGCGCTTACGGTTACAAATGCTTTTGTAGCTTGTACATCTCTGTGTGGCATAAACCACATGTAGGCAAAAACACCTATTCCGATAATAGCTAATAAAAGAATTATTTTAATAATTTTACCTTTCATAATGTTACTTTGTGTAATTTAAATGTGCGGTAATCTTAACTGTTTTTGCAATGTTTTTAGAGGGCTTCCCTTTTTTGAAAACAACATCAAAATCTGCTAGTGTAATATTAAATTCTGTCATACCCATTATAGATCCATCTTTTACGGTAAACGTTATTTTTTCTGACACTTTGTTTGAAACTCCGTGTATGGTTAAGTTTCCAACAACCAACGCTTCATATGTGCCATTTTTAGTAAAATCAATTTCCGATAAATTGGTAATTGTTCCTTTATATTTTCCTTTTGGAAACTTTTTAGTGTTTAAAAATTTTTTATTGTTAAAGTGTTTTTGCATTAATGCTTTTTTGAATTCAAAGCTTTGCATAGGTACAGAGAATACCAAAACCCCTGTTGATAGTGTTATTTTACTAATTACTTTATAGTTGTTTGCTTCAATATCTTCTGCAGGTGTTGATGAGAAAAATTTAATATGACCACTTGTAGTCGATAATTTTTCTTGTGCAAATGATGTAATTGATAGGATTAATAATAATGATAAGAATACGTTTTTCATGATATGTTTTAATTTTTGTTCATCAGTTTTGACGAAGTGTTTATTTAAAACTTACAGAATGATAAAAAATTAAAAAGAATTGTTAGAAAAAGAAATTTCTAATCAAACGTAATATGTTGATAGGCACCAATATCGGGTAATCCGTTTCTGTCTATGCCTAAAATATCAAAAGAGATAAAAGTGGGAGTTGCGTTACCAATAGCATCACTATTTTGTCCGATAATAAAATCGTTTAAAGAAGTGTCTCTAAAATGAGGTGTGCCGTTTAAAATGATGTTTGTATAATGAGTTGTATCGGTAAAATCTAACTCAGAAACTCCTATAAAATTATTGTTTACATCATTAAATTTAATCAGACAATTACGAATATTGTAATTGAATAAGCTGCCATCAACTTTGTCTAAAATAAACTCTATAGAGCTATTTCCGTCTACAATACAATTTGTAAAATTGGCTGCGTGTAAATCTCTAGTTTCTGTAATTTCTTGTCCGTTTGCATTTTTATAAGTAAAATGATTATTTACCAAAACCGTGGGAAAAGAACGTAAACTATTGTTCCAATAATTAGCAAAAGTACTGTGTATAAAATTGTATGTTCCTCCAATAGTACATGCTAAAGATGTTTGACCTACACTACCAATAACCACATTTTCTCCTAAAATATTGGTTTCTCTACCT
>CAZZNK010000092.1:0-8592 GCA_964655585.1 uncultured Flavobacteriaceae bacterium | reverse complement strand
TATAGGGAGTTCTTTTACTTTAAAAGAAGTAATCATCTCCGCTAAATCTTTTACAAAGATAAAAAAACGAGTGTATGCGTTAAGAATAGATGATTTTTCAGTACGTTCATTACAATACATATTCATTAAGCATATTCATAAGGACTGCAAAAATATTAACCGATAAATGGAAAAGATATAGACCAATTGCAAAGTTTTATAATATCACAAATAGAAAGAATAAACGTTTAAATTTTAAAGCGCTACATACGATGATTCATCAGGTAAAATCATGAATTAGAACAACCTATTCTTGGAGTAGTGAATTTAATCTAAATCGATATTTTAATGAATTTTGTTTTAGAATTAACCACTCACAAAGCAAAAAAACAATATTCAATAATTTAATAACTAAAAAAGTCTATAGTCCAAAAATTAATCAAAGTGAATTATTAAGTAGCTAACTACTGACCTCTATTGATGCTATTTAAATTTTTCCAGCTAGTTAATTTCCCATAAGGTAAATCATCATCTTTAATAGCTACCTGTTTCTACCTGCACACAAACTCAAAAAACGACTAAATTAGATAAATTACCAATGTTTTTAATGCTCCTAACATCTCTCTCTACAGATTTTTGTGTGTTATTTTTCTATTAGTGTCCGATTAAAACCTGTAATTATGTTTAAAAGCCATATATAGCAATCAATTAAGTCTTTTTAACATAGACACACCTTGCTTTTTTGGTATTTCACTTTTAAAAAAGGTATAGCTACTTAAAGAATTGTCTGTCTACTAGTTATAGTCAATTACTTATTCTTATGTCTTTCAGCGAAGCGATCTTTTGTCTTTTATCGGACAACAGTGTTATTTTTCCTCTTTTGGTGGAATGATTTTTATAGCAGGTTCTTTAAATACTTTTTCGTTTGATATTTTTCGTTCAAAAGTTAGCAATAAAGAAGGTAATAATAATAGATTAGAAACCATGGCAAATAATAGGGTGATAGACACCAGTCCGCCCAAAGCAATAGTGCCTCCAAAACTAGAAACGGTAAAGACTAAAAATCCGAAGAAAAGAACAATAGAGGTATAAAACATACTGACACCTGTTTCTCTCAAGGCACTATATACCGATTTTCTGATACGCCAATTATTGGCTTGTAATTCTTGCCTGTATTTTGCTAAAAAGTGAATGGTATCATCCACAGAAATACCAAAAGCGATGCTAAATACTAAAATTGTAGATGGTTTTAACGGAATGCCGAAAAACCCCATTAAACCTGCAGTGAGTAAAAGAGGTAAAATATTAGGTAATAACGATATTAAAATCATTTGATAAGAGCGGAACATCCACGCCATAAATAATGAAATTAATAAAATGGCTAACGTCAATGAAATGACTAAATTTTTAATTAAATAGTTGGTTCCTTTTATAAATACCAAAGCTTTTCCTGTAAAAGTAACGTCGTATTTTTCTTTCGGAAATTCTTTATCTACAACGGCTCTCAGTCGTTTTTGAATGATATCCATTTTTTCGGTACCAATGTCTTTCATAAACGTGGTTATTCTTGCATAACGCCCTGTAGAATCTACAAAAGTGTTTAGCATACCCGTATTATTGGTCGAGTTTTTGGTGTACGCAAAAATATGTGCTTTTTCTTGCGATGTTGGTAATTGATAATATTTTGGTTTTCCTTTATAATATGCCTGTTTAGAATATTTTACTAGGTTTATTATTGAAATTGGTTTCGAAAGTTCAGGAAAATCTTCAATAACTTCATTAAGTTTATCCATCCTTTTTAAGGTAGATAATTTCATGACTCCTTTTTCTTTTTTGGTATCAATTAAAATTTCAAGAGGCATAATACCTCCAAATTCCTTTTCAAAAAACTTAATATCTTTATAAAACTGTCTGCTTTTCGGCATGTCTTCAATCAAACTACCAGAAACCTTAATTTGATAGATACCAATAATTCCGAAAACAATAACAGCAACGGTTGCTATATATACAGAAATACGACGATCTCTTACCGTATCTTCCATCCATTTTACCACATTATCAATCCATTTTTTCTCTAAATGATTTAAGTGTTTTTCCTTTGGAAGCGGCATAAAACTATAGATAATCGGTATAATTAATAATGCCAAAATAAAAATACTGATAATATTGATAGATGCCAAAATACCAAACTCTCGCAGCAATTGACTTTTTACAAAAATAAAGGTTGCAAAACCAGATGCTGTAGTAATATTAGTCATTAACGTAGCGTTCCCAACTTTTGAAATAACCCGTTGTAATGCTTTTGCCTGGTTTTTGTGCTTCTTTATTTCTTGCTGATATTTATTGATTAAAAATACGGCATTGGGTACGCCAATTACAATAATTAGTGGCGGAATTAAAGCGGTTAAAACTGTAATTTCATATCCTAACCAACCAATAAACCCGAACGCCCAAATAACACCAACAATTACAACCAGTAGTGTAATAAACGTAGCTCTATAAGAGCGAAAGAAAAAGAAAAAAATGATTGCTGTTACTAAAAGAGCACCTAAAACAAACGTACCAATTTCATCTTGAATATTCTGAGAATTGATGGTTCTTATATAGGGCATCCCAGAAACACGCACATTAATATTGGTTTCCTTTTTAAATTTATCAATAATGGGTATTAGGGTTTTAAACACAAAATCTGTACGAATAGGTGTGTTTACAATATCTTTTTTAATGTAAATTGCTGCTTGTATTGTGCCTTCTTTATTGTAAAGTAAGTTGTCATAAAACGGAAGGTTATCAAACAATTGGTGTTTGATAGCATCTACCTCTTTTTGTGTAGTTGGTGTTTTTTTAAAGAGAGGTTCTACAATAAATTTTCTATTTTTCCTATCCGCTTTTAACTGCTGAATATCTGCCATAGAAACGGTAAACTCTACTTCTGGGAGTGTATCTATAGACTCTACTAATTTATTCCAAGCATTAAATTTTTTGGGAGAAAAAAAAGTACTGTCTTTTACCCCAAGGATAATTAAGTTTCCTTCCTCTCCAAAAATTTCTAAAAATTTATTGTATTCTAAATTTGCTTGATGATTTTCTGGCAATAAATTTGCTTCAGTATATGAAAAACGCATATACTGCATCTGAGTAACCAAAAATGCTGTAAAACCAGCTATAATAATCAAAACCAAGTATCGGTTTCGTAAAATTAAGCCTGCTACTTTTGTCCAGAAATTCATTTAAAAAAGTTTAAGCAAATGTACTAATTGTAAGTTACATTTTGTGTTAAAAAACAGCCTGTAAAAAACACTCTTTTTATTTTATACTATTAGTGACCCTATTAAAATCTGTAATTATGTTTAAAAGCCATGTATAGCAATCAATTAAGTCTTTGAACATAGACACACCTTACTTTTTTGGTATTTCGCTTTAAAAAAGTTGTATCCACTTAAAAAACTATCTATCTGTTAGTTATAGCCAGTTCTTTATTCTTATGTCTTTCAGCGAAGCGGTCTTTTGTCTTTTATCGGACAACAGTGATTTTATATCTATAAAAAATTTAGACAGTCATGATTTCTACTTCTTTTACAGAAAACTTTTCGTCAATAGTTTTTGTGTAAGTATTTGTTAAATCTTGAATTGTCATTTCCGAATTTTTCTTAATATCATCAGAAACATCTAATTTTTTAATATCGTTATTGGCATCTTTCCGAGCATTTCTAACACCAACTTTTGCATGTTCTGTTTCAGCTTTTGCTTGTTTTGCTAAGTCTCTTCTGCGTTCTTCTGTTAATGGCGGAACGTTAATCATAATAACATCTCCATTATTCATTGGGTTAAAGCCAAGGTTGGCAACCATAATGGCTTTTTCTATTTCTTGTAACATATTTTTTTCCCAAGGTTGAACGCTAATGGTTCTTGCATCAGGAGTATTTACGTTTGCAACTTGACTTAAAGGCGTTTGAGAACCGTAATAATTTACCATTACGTTAGATAACATTGCGGGTGTTGCTTTACCGGCCCTAATAGTGCGTAATTCTTTGTCTAAATGCTCTATAGCACCTTGCATTGCTTCTTTGGTGGTGTCTATAATAAATTCAAGTTCTTCGTTCATCTTGTTTGGTTTTTTTGTAATTCAGTAGTTAATTAGCAACAATTGTTCCAAGTTTTTCTCCAGAAATTAACTTTAAAAGGTTGCCGTTGGTATTCATATCAAACACAACAATAGGTAATTCGTTTTCTTGACTCAACGTAAAAGCGGTTGTATCCATTACTTTTAATCCTTTTTTTAGTACCTCATCAAAAGTAATACTATCAAATTTAGTAGCATTTTTGTCTTTTTCTGGATCTGAAGTGTAAATACCATCTACACGAGTTCCTTTTAAGATAACATCTGCTTCAATTTCAATAGCTCTTAAAACAGCAGCAGAATCTGTTGTAAAATAAGGATTACCTGTACCTCCTCCAAAAATAACGACACGTCCTTTTTCTAAATGACGCATTGCTTTTCTTCGGATAAAAGGCTCTGCAACTTCGTTTATTTTAATAGCAGTTTGTAGGCGAGTTGGCACACCTTGGTTTTCTAAAGCACTTTGTAATGCGAGACCGTTAATTACGGTTGCTAGCATTCCCATATGATCTCCTTGCACTCTATCCATTCCGTTGCTGGCACCTGCAAGACCTCTAAAAATGTTTCCACCGCCAATTACAATGGCAACTTCTACACCTTTGTCTATTACTTGTTTTATTTCTTGTGCGTATTCTGATAAGCGTTTAGGATCGATTCCGTATTGTTTTTCGCCCATTAAAGCCTCTCCGCTTAGTTTTAAAAGTATTCTTTTGTATTGCATTGTTTTTATGAATAAGTTACGCAAAGATACTGATTAGATGTTAGCTTGTAAAGAGTTTTTTTGAAACTGTAGTTAAAGACTTGACTTTGTTGAAAATTTTCACGAACTTCACCAAACGAAAAATAAGACACCTTAAAACGATATTTTGCTTTTCTAGTTGGGGGTAATACTAGAAATAAAACCTAAATTTAAGAAACAATGCTAAAAAACTTTATATGTATAATAATACTATTCATGTCAGTTTCATCTGTTTTTAGTCAAAATATTAATGACTCTAATCAAAATGAGTCTTCTGAATTTTCAGATGGACCATATATTATTATAGAGAAAAATAAACTGATTGAGAAATTAATAATAAACGGGAAGGTATCCTCTAAGATTTTAAGAGCAAATGCATATGACACAATATTCCCTCCTGATAAAGCTGTTTTTAATAAAGTAAAAAAAATTGCTGCAATAAGTGATATTCATGGACAATATGACTTAGCTCTTGAAATATTAATAAATAATAAAATAATTGACAAGAATCTAAATTGGAATTTTGGCAAAGGTCATCTTGTAATTGTTGGAGATGTTTTTGACAGGGGGAATAAAGTTAATGAAATGCTTTGGTTAATTTATAAACTTGAATCTCAAGCAAAAAAGAAAGGTGGTCGTGTACATTTTTTATTAGGTAATCATGAGTATATGATTCTTCATAAAGATTTAAGATACATAAGTAAAAAATACAAATTAACTTCTAAGTTATTAAACTTGGACTATGATGAATTATATAATAAAAAAACAATTATTGGCAGATGGTTACGTTCAAAACCAACTATTATTAAAATAAATGATGATATTTTTGTACACGGTGGTGTTTCAAAAGACTTTATATCTCATAGTGATTTTAATATTGAACGTATAAACGAATTAATGAGAAACTCTATAGACCAAAGTAAATCAGAAATGAAATCTACCGACTTTTACAATATCTATTATGGCAATAAAGGTTTAATATGGTATCGTGGTTATTTTAAGGATAATTTGAAAGAAAAAGATGTTTCTGATATATTAAACATGATAAACTCAAAACACGAAATAGTTGGACATTGTTCAAATAAAGAGGTTGTTAGCTTATATAACAATAAAATATTTGGAGTAGATTCCAGTATTAAAAATGGCAAATACGGTGAAATTTTGCTTATAAAAAAGGGCAAATACTTTCGAGGAACTTTAAACGGAAAGAAAATAAGATTTAAATAACACACTACTATCAACAAGAATATAGTGTATTTGGTAAATTAGTGATAATACTGAAAATGATAGCAAGAGATAGAGAAAGTAATAAGTTAATACTTAGTGTTTCAAAATGCTCATGTACAGTTATTTACAATACGAAATAACGATGTTTTTACTAACTCAGAAAGTAGCAACATAAAAATGCAATCAAATACCTTATAGCAAAAAAAACCACCCTATTGGGTGGTTTTTTAATTATTTGTAAGAAAAGGTTATCCCAAAGTAACTCTTTTGAAACCACTTACAGTAACATCTCCATACGTTTTAACGTATGCGGCTACTGTTTTCTTTTCATCTTTGATAAACTTTTGATCTAACAAACATTGTTCTTGATCTAAAGTTGTATTATCAGAAATAAAACGATCCATTTTACCAGGTAAAATTTTGTCCCAAATTTGTGCTGGTTTCCCTTCTGCTTTTAATTGTGCTTTTGCAGCTTCTTCAGCTTTTGCAATTACATCATCAGTTAATTGAGCCATAGAAATATATTGAGGTACATTTTTAAGTGTTTTACCCAATCTTCCTAACTCAATATTGTCTTTTTCAATCACAGCAATTCTTGCTTCAGTTTCTGAGGCAACATAAGCTGGGTCAAAATCATTATAAGACAATGTACTAGCTCCCATAGATGCAGCTTGCATTGCAAGGTCTTTTGTAAGATTTGCAGCATTATCTACTGCTGTAGATAAACCAACAATTGCAGCAATTCTACCAATATGGGTATAAGAACCTACATAAGCAGCTTCTATTTTCTCAAAAGCAGTAATTTCTAACTTCTCTCCAATTACACCAGTTTGCTCAATTAATTTATCGGCAACTGTCATTCCTCCAAAATCTGCTTGTAAGAATTCTTCTTTCGTATTGCAATTAATTGCGATATCTGCAAATTGACTTCCTAAAGCTTTAAAAGAATCGTTTTTACCAACAAAATCAGTTTCACAAGCTAAAACAATGGCAACACCAACGGTATTGTTATCATTTATTTTTGCAACAGCAACACCTTCAGTAGAGTCTCTGTCTGCTCTTTTTGCAGCAACTTTTTGTCCTTTTTTACGCAAAACGTCAATTGCTTTATCCATATTCCCTTCAGCTTCAACTAATGCATTTTTACAATCCATCATTCCAGCTCCGGTAGCTTCTCTTAAGTTTTTTACGTCTGCAGCGGTAATTTTTACCATTTCTTTCTTATTTAAAAATATGAGTTAAATTATTTTGTTTCCTTTTCAGCTTTAGGCGCTTCCTTTGCAGCTTCTTTTTTAGGAGCTTCTGCTTTTTCTTCTTTAACTTTCTCTTTACCAGCTTTTCTTTCTGCCAATCCTTCAGCAATTGCATCTGTAATAAAGCCTAAAACTTTATCAACAGATTTAGAAGCATCATCATTTGCAGGAATTACAAAATCAATAGGTCTTGGGTCTGAGTTAGTATCAACCATTGCAAAAATTGGGATGTTCAATTTTGAAGCTTCCGCAACAGCAATGTGTTCTTTTCTAATATCAACCACAAATAAAGCACCAGGTAAACGAGTCATATCAGAAATAGAACCTAAATTCTTTTCTAATTTCTCTCTTTGTCTGTTAATTTGTAATTTTTCTCTTTTAGATAAAGCGTCGAAAGAACCATCTTGTTTCATTCTATCAATATGATCCATTTTTTTAACGGCTTTTCTAATAGTAATAAAGTTGGTTAACATTCCTCCAGGCCATCTTTCAGTAATGTAAGGCATATTTACTGAAGCAGCTTTTTCTGCAACAACATCTTTTGCCTGTTTTTTGGTTGCAACAAATAAAATTTTACGACCAGAATTTGCTATTTTTTTCAAAGCTTCTGATGCATCTCCTATTTTTGCTGCTGTTTTATATAGATCGATAATGTGTACTCCATTACGTTCTGTATATACATACGGAGCCATGTTTGGATTCCATTTTCTAGTTAGGTGACCAAAGTGTACACCACAATCTATTAATTCTTTAATGTCTATGTTTGCCATTTTTAAATTTGTTTACGTTCTGTTTGTATTAGCAATACCTAAGTAGTCTTTCGAGTCTTAGGTATTTAGATGCTAAACTGTTAAAATTATTTTTATTGATAACAGCTCTAAATAAACGATTAACGTTTAGAGAACTGGAATTTTTTACGCGCTTTCTTTTGACCAAATTTCTTACGTTCTACCATTCTTGGATCACGAGTTAATAAACCTTCTGGTTTTAAGATTGTTCTATATTCTGGATTAATTTCTACCAAAGCTCTGGTAATTGCCAAACGAATCGCTTCTGCTTGACCAGTAACTCCACCTCCAAAAACATTTACTTTAATATCATAAGACTCTAAATTGTCTGTTAACATTAAAGGTTGTCTTACCTTGTATTGTAAAGTTGCTGTTGTTAAGTAGTTATTCAACTCCTTTTTGTTTACAGTAATGTTCCCTTTACCTTCTGAAAGATAAATACGAGCCACAGCTGTTTTTCTTCTACCTATTTTGTGTACTATTTCC
>CAZZNK010000091.1:0-8979 GCA_964655585.1 uncultured Flavobacteriaceae bacterium | reverse complement strand
ATTGATGATGTTCAGTTTTTATCAGGTAAAAAAGGAACACAAGATGTATTCTTCCATATTTTCAATCATTTACATCAAAACGGTAAGCAAGTAATTTTAACTTCGGATAAGGCGCCTGTTGATATGCAAGATATTGAGCAACGTTTATTATCTCGTTTTAAGTGGGGGTTGTCAGCAGAATTACAAGCACCAGATTACGAAACAAGAATTTCTATTTTACAAAATAAATTATTTCGAGATGGTGTAGAAATGCCAGAAGATATTGTAGAATATATTGCAAAAAATATCAAATCTAATGTAAGAGAATTAGAAGGTGTTCTTATTTCTATGATAGCACAAGCCTCTTTTAACAGAAGAGAATTTTCTTTACAATTGGCAAAACAGATTGTAGATAAATTTGTAAAAAATACGAAAAGAGAAGTTTCTATTGATTTTATTCAAAAAGAAGTTTCTAAATATTTTGATATGGATGTTTCTACGCTGCAGTCTAAAACTAGAAAGCGTCATATTGTACAAGCGCGTCAATTGGCTATGTTTTTTGCAAAACGATTGACCAAAACATCATTGGCAAGTATTGGTAATCAAATTGGTCAAAGAGATCATGCTACGGTTTTACATGCTTGTAAAACAGTAGATAATTTGGCAGAAACCGACAAGCAGTTTAGAAAATACGTCGAAGATTTAAGAAAGAAGTTAACGTTCTAAACTTCAAAAATTAATGAAAAATATAGTAATGGTTTGCTTAGGAAACATTTGTCGTTCTCCTTTGGCAGAAGGCATTTTGCAATCTAAATTAAATTCAAAATATTTTTTTGTTGATTCAGCAGGAACAGCAGCATATCATGTTGGTGAATTACCTGATAAACGGTCCATCGAAGTTGCTAAAAAATATGGAATTGACATTACCAATCAAAGTGCTAGAAAGTTTACGATACAAGATTTTGATAAATTTGATATAATTTATGCGATGGATAAAAGTAATTATCAGAATATTTTAAATCTAGCAAGAAACTCTTCCGATGTAAAAAAAGTACACCTTATTTTAAATGAATCAAATCCAGAAGAAAATCTTTCTGTTCCAGATCCTTATTATGGCGGAAATCAAGGTTTTGAAAATGTTTTTACAATGTTAGATAAAGCCTGTACTGTTATTGCAAATAGATTGCAATAAATCTCTAATCAATCACACAGAATAATTTGTTATATTTGTGTAGAATCAATTAAAAATGAAAGGAAATCTTTATTTAATTCCCACAACTTTAGGAGACACTGAACCTCTAGAAGTAATGCCTTTATCAGTAAAAAAAGTGATAGAGCAGATTGATTATTATATTGTTGAAAATGAAAAATCAGCAAGAAGATTTATCAAAAAAATATCACCAAAAAAGTCACAACCATCGCTACAATTAATGCTGTTAGATAAATATGCGCAAGAAATAGAAACGCGTACATATTTAGATATTTGTATGCAAGGAATTAATGTAGGTTTATTGTCTGAAGCAGGTGTGCCAGCAGTGGCAGATCCTGGTGCTACTATTGTAAAATTAGCACATGAAAAAGGGATTAGAGTTGTGCCGCTAGTAGGTCCGTCATCTATTTTAATGGCGATGATGAGTTCTGGTATGAATGGACAAAATTTTGCTTTTAATGGTTATTTGCCAATTGATAAATTAGAAAAGAAACGTGCTATAAAGGAGCTAGAAAAATTATCAAAAGTTAAAAATCAGGCACAAATTTTTATAGAAACTCCGTATAGAAACGAAAAAATGTTTACAGATTTAAAGGCAATATTAACACCTACTACAAATTTGTGTATTGCCGCAGATATAACGTTGTCAACAGAATATATTAAAACGTTATCAGTAAAAGAATGGAAAGCTGTAAAGCCAGATTTACACAAACGTCCGGCAATATTTATCATTCAGAAAGATTAGACTTTCGCTTTTTTATCAGCTTTTATTTCTGATACATCATAACCAGCAAACTTTTTTAAATACGATTGAATGGTTGCTCCATATGCGTCAGAAAACTGTGTTTTTCCATAGCTACGCAGGTACTTTTTTACATTACCCGCGCCACTTAAATGAGCAGCTGCTAAAATACCAGATTCGGTAATTTTTATTCCGTTTACGGTTTTACCAACACTTCTTTTAATGTCTTTTCGTAAGATCCACTTATTTACTTTACATAAAGCAATAAAAGCTTTTTCTTGTAATTCTGGGTTTCTTAAAAATGCTTTGGTATTATAAATTTTAAAACGCTTTAAAGTAGGTTTTCCAAACTGATATTTACCTAAGTACCCTAAAGAATTAACAACGTTATACTTTCCTTGAGACTCTTTAAAAGCCAAAGCTTCTTTAAAGCCTACAAAATCATTTTGTAAGAAAGGAATTTGAAAGTCTAGATGTATTTCAACTGAAGTAATCTTATTTCTTAAAACATCACCTTTGTATGCTTTAGTAGCATTTGTGAATAGAAATAATGATATAAATAAAAAAAATAGTTTTTTGATAACTCTAAAATTTAGTATTCAGGTTGCAAATATACAAAATATATTTTAAATACCTGAAAATCAGTTATTTCTATAAATTTAGAAATATAGATAATGAAATTTTATACCGCCTTTATTGTCAAATTCTAAAGTTGGAGTAGGGATTTTTATAAAATTGATAACAGAAAACAGTGTTTGTAGTATTTTTGATTTTGTTTTAATTTTTCTTAAATCTACATCTAAACTGAGGTAAAATTGTCTGTACGGATTTTGAGCAATTAAATTTGAGGGATTTGTTTCGCCATAAATCATACCTTCCGCTCCGTAACCAAAAGCAATATTCAGCCATTTTGGGAAACTACTTTTTTTAGCAAAAGACCAAATATTTACAGACAACCAATAGGTTTGTCCGTTGTAATCTTTTAACGATTGTTCTATAAAACTTTCTCCCAAAATTTGCGGTCTTAATTTTGCATATTTTGTTTGATGAAAAGAGTATTTAGGTATAATTCGTTGTTCTTTCCATAATAATTCTTGTCCTATTAATAAGCCCGTTCCACTTGCGTTGGCTAAAATATCTCCCCAAGAAGCTCCCCAGTTCTTAGAAAATCCATCAAAAATTTCTATGGCTGATAAAAAAGTAAACCCAAAAGTTGCACCATAGATTAATTGATTTTTCTCACTCACTCCAGCCCAATTTAATACCTCTTTTCCTGCAAGACCAACATGATACGAAGTTAAAAAATGTCCGATTTTATCTACCTGTTTCCATTCATTATTATCATTAAAAAAATGAAAATTTGAGCGAGGAAAATCGGCGTACCATAGTTTATCTAAAGCAATTAAAGTGCTAATACTTAAAATGCTTTCAGTTATGATTACGGCATTTCGTCTTTTTACATGCAAGGTGTCTGAAGGTGTAAAAAAAGCACTTCCTTTTTGCGAAAAAATAGCGCTAAAAAAGAACAACGAAAACAATATAAAAAAAGCCTTTTTCATTAGCGATTAATTCCTCTTTGACTTATCCAGTGTTGGTACTTTACCGCATTTCTATTGTGTTGTGATAACGTTTTTGCAAAATCATGAAAACCAATGTTAGTAATACTCGCACACATATAATAATATTGATGTTTTGCAGGATTCAAAACAGCATCAATGGCAGAAATATCTGGCATTGCAATTAGAGTTGGTGGTAGTCCTTTGTGTAGATATGTATTGTATGGAGATTTTATTTCTTTATCCTTATTTAATACTCTTTTTATTACAAAATCTTGTCCTTTAATTTGTTTTACAGCATAAATTAAAGTGGGGTCTGCCTGTAAAGGCCAACCGTTTTTTAATCGATTTAAATACAGACCAGCAACAATAGGTCTTTCTGATCTTTTGGCAGTTTCTTTTTGGACTATAGATGCCAAAGCGAGTACTTCGGTTTTTTTTAGTTGCAATTTTTTTGCTTTTTCAATACGATTTTTGTTCCAAAACCGATTGTATTCTTGTAACATTTTATTTCTGAATTTTGTAGCAGAAGTATTCCAATAAAACTCATAACTATTAGGAATGTACATGCCAAGAGCAGATTTTTCTGTAAAAAGATGTTTCTTTAAAAATGTAGCATCTTTCATGGTGGTAAGTAAAGAAATAGAGTCTGCCTCAATTTGTTGTGCTATTCTACCAGCTAATTTTTCTAAAGTATCTTGATTGTTAAAAGCGATTTTTATAGGGGTTTGATTTCCGTTACGAAGTAAAGTAATCACATCGTTTAAAGACATGTCTTTCTTTAGTTTGTACATGCCTCCTTTTATTTTTTTTACTTTTTTTAAGTCAGCTACAAAATCAAAATTATCTATATTTTTAATAAAAGGCTGTAGTTTGTTTTTTACATCGTTAAAATTATCAGTAGACGCAATGTAGAGATTACCCGTTTTAAGCACGCTTTTTCCGAAAATAGTTTGGTAATAACTAAAACCGATAATTCCGAGAACTATAAATAGTAAAGCTACAATGCTATAAATATTTTTTTTACTCATTGATTAATTGAAATAAAATTTCGTTTTTAAAAGTATTGTTGCTAAAAATCCAATCTTTTTTTACACCAACTTCTGTAAAATGATGTTTGGTAAATAATTGAAAGCTATTTGTGTTGTCCGAAGTGATATTTGCATATAGTTGATGCAAGTTTAAGTGTGTAAAACAATAGGATATTAAGAGTTGTAAAGCTTCGGAAGCAAATCCGTTTTTTTGCTGTTTTGGGTTAATTAAAATGCCGATTCCTGCACGTTTGTGTTGCGGATTGAAATCAAATAAATCAATCATACCTACGCTGTTTTTAGAGGTGTTATCTTCAATGATTAAGCGTAATTGTTTGGCTTCGTAAATATCTTGATGCGCATTTTCTAAGTATTGTTTTAACGCAAATTTAGAAAAAGGAGCTTGTGTGTGGCTTACTTCCCAAAAGGATTCATTGTTTTCAATTTGAAAAAGAAACTCCAAATCTTCGGGTTCTAAAGCACGTAAATTAATGTGTTTTCCTTGTAAAGTATTCATTAAATTGTAATATTTCCTTTAAAAACAAAAGTTGCTTTTCCTGTTAAAAATACATTTTTGTAAAATCCGTTATCCGTAGAAAAAGAAACCTCTAATTTACCACCTTCTACCAATAATTTCACAGAATTTACTGCTGTTTTTTGTGTTTTGTGCATTGCAATGGCAACCGCTGTAACACCAGTGCCACAAGCTAAAGTTTCGTTTTCTACACCACGTTCGTAGGTTCTTACTTTAAAGGTTTTTGGGTCAATTTGTTCTACAAAATTAATATTACTGCCTTCACTTCCGTATATTTTATTTCTAATATTTCTTCCTTCAGTAAATACAGGAAAATCTTTAATATTTTTTACTAATTGTACATGATGTGGCGATCCTGTATTTGTAAATATATGATTTTTATGAATTTCAATATCTTTTACATCAATCATTTGTAATGAAACAATAGCGTCTTTAATAGTTGCGTTATGCAGGCCATCAATAGCAATAAAGGTTGTTTTATGGTTGATGATGTTTAGTTTTTTTGCAAAGGCAACAATACATCTTCCTCCATTGCCACACATGGTGCTTTCGCTTCCGTCAGCATTAAAATAGATCATTCTAAAATCTGTTGAAGCATCGTTTTCTAATAAAATAAGTCCGTCAGCACCGATACCAAAATGTCTATCGCATAGGTTTTGTATGATACTCTTATTCTCTTTAGGAAAACTATTTAGTCTGTTGTCAATTAGAATAAAATCGTTTCCTGTTCCTTGATATTTGTAAAAAATCTGTTCCATTTATACGGCAAATATAAGGATTTATCTACAGTGCTGTAAGTGTTAAAATGCGGTTAAATTTGGTTAAAGTACGTTAAACTGATTTCTTGTAAAACGTTAAAAGCGTACATTTGGGTATCAAAAAACAGAAAAATGAAAAAAATATTTGGATTCTTAGCCATTGCCATTCTTGGTGGTGGAATTGCACTTACAGGATATAAGTTACTGTTAGAAACTCCACAAATTGTTCAAAATAAATCGACAGAGTCTCAATTACAGATGGTTAATGCGAATTATACACCCACTAATATTGTTGATGCTACGCCTACTAATTTTACAGATGCTGCTGAAAAAACAATCAATGCGGTGGTACATGTAAAAAACACTGCTGTAAAAACACAAGAAAATCCTTGGGCAGAATTATTTTACGGACGTGGACAAGGGGAAAGAAAATATACACAAGTTGGTACGGGGAGTGGTGTTATTATTACCTCGGATGGATTTATTATTACCAATAATCATGTAATTGATGGCGCAAACGATATTGAAATTACACTAAATAATAGAAAAAAGTACAAAGCAGATTTAATTGGTACAGACGTTAAAAACGATATTGCTTTGTTAAAAATTAGTACAGAAGATGAGTTGCCTTATATTCCTTACGGAAATTCTGATAATTTAAAGATAGGAGAATGGGTGTTGGCAGTTGGTAATCCGTATAACTTAACATCTACAGTTACTGCTGGTATTGTTAGTGCAAAGGGAAGGGATTTAGATGGTAATAATAAAGTAGAGTCTTTTATACAAACTGATGCTGCTGTAAATCCAGGAAATAGCGGTGGTGCTTTGGTAAATACTCGTGGAGAATTGGTGGGGATTAATACTGCAATTTCATCTAAAACAGGTTCTTTTATTGGGTATTCTTTTGCGGTTCCTTCAAACATTGCAAAAAAAGTGGTAGAAGATATTATGGAGTTTGGTACGGTACAAGAAGCTATTATCGGTTTTAGCCGAATTTTAAATGATGAAGTAGAAGGAGTAATTATTGGTTCTATTGATGAAAAAAGTGGTGCAAAAAAAGCGGGATTAAAAGTTAATGATATAATTGTAGGGGTAAATAATGTAAAAATATCTAAGTTTTCTGATTTAAAAGGACAATTAACTGCGAAACGACCTAGTGATAAAATTAGTGTTACGGTTTTAAGAAACGGAAAAAAACTATCAAAAATGGTTACTTTGTCAAAACGTTATTTAATAGCGATACCAAAACTAAACATTGTTGTAAAAGATGCGTCAAAATCTGACAAAAGAAAATTTAATATTTCTGGTGGTGCTAAAATTGTATCTGTGAGTAATCGGAATTTAGAGTATTATGGTATAAAAAATGGTTATATTATTACAAAAGTTAATAAAGTAGAAGTTAGGAGCGCCAATTCTGTGAAAGATTTGATAGATAAGTACTATGGAAAAGGACCCATTTATATTGAAGTGATTAATAATAATGGAGAAATAGAACGTTACGGTTTTCGATAAAATTAGAAAATAGACCTATTTAAATCCCGATTTTTTATCGGGATTTTTTTTATTGTAAAATCATTTACGAAATCGTTTGAAATAAGTACTTTTGTGTAAAAATTTAACTTTATAGTCAACACAACTATGTCAACAATAATAAATTACGAAAAAGAAGTAGCTCAACAAGCTCAAAATAGAAGAGCCACTGTAGAATTTATCAATATTGTAAATAACTTATGGTATGATAAATCTATCGAATTGGTTTTATTTAGAAATACTTTGGTAGATAAAAGAGCTAGCGAAGTTTTAAATTTAATTGATTATGCGAAAGAATTTGTTTCGAAACCAATTTCTATTTATGATGCTTTAGATATTGCAAAAGCGATTCAACAAATTGATTTGCCATCATCAAAATTAGATATTGGTAAATTGGCTTACGAATGTTATTTAAAAGCAGACAAATGCAAAGACAAGGTAAGTTTTGTTAAAAATCAATTAAAAGGAGCAACTACTGCAAAAAATATAGCTCCAAAAGATGTCGTTTTATACGGTTTTGGTAGAATAGGGCGTTTGTTGGCAAGAGAGTTGATGACTAAAATGGGAAAAGGTTCTCAATTAAGGTTAAGAGCCGTAGTAACTCGTGGAAAAATAGACAAAACAGTTTTAGAAAAAAGAGCTTCCTTATTAAGTATTGATTCTGTACATGGAAATTTCTTAGGAACTGTTCAAATAGATGAAGATAATAAAGCCTTAATTATTAACGGAACAACAGTGTATATGATTTCTGCCAATGCGCCAGAAGATATTGATTATACAGCATACGGAATTAATGATGCTTTAGTGATTGATAATACAGGTGCTTTTAGAGATAAAGAAGCATTGAGCAGACATTTAAAAGCCAAAGGAGCAAGTAAAGTATTGCTTACGGCTCCAGGAAAAGGAGTTCCAAATATTGTGCACGGAGTAAATCATTTAGAGCACAGCCCTGATGTTGTTGATATTTTCTCAGCAGCTTCTTGTACCACCAATGCAATTACACCTGTTTTAAAAGTGTTAGAAGATAATTTCGGAATTAAAAAAGGGCATTTAGAAACCATTCATGCCTACACAAATGATCAGAATTTAGTCGACAATATGCACAGTAAGTACCGTAGAGGTAGAGCAGCAGCACTAAATATGGTTATTACAGAAACAGGAGCAGGAAAAGCAGTAGCAAAAGCATTACCAGCATTAGAAGGTAAATTGACATCAAATGCAATTCGAGTACCAGTTCCTAATGGTTCTTTGGCAATTTTAAACTTACAATTACATACCAATGCAACGGTAGATTCTATCAATGCAATTATGAAAAAGTATGCTTTAGAAGGGAGTTTGGTAGAACAGATTCAATATTCATTAGACAACGAATTGGTTTCTTCGGATATTATCGGGTCTACGGCACCATCAATTTTTGATAGTAAGGCAACTATTACAGACGGAGATACTATTGTAATTTATGTTTGGTATGATAATGAATACGGATACTCACATCAAGTAATGCGTTTGGCAAAACATATAGCAAAAGTAAGACGTTTTACCTATTATTAAGCTATTCTCTATCATTTCTGTGAAAATAGAAATATGTCTCGTCCTAATATAGTGTTACACTAAACATTATTTATTCATGGAATTACC
>CAZZNK010000090.1:0-9000 GCA_964655585.1 uncultured Flavobacteriaceae bacterium | reverse complement strand
TAATTTTATTATGCATGGAGATTTACGTTCTATCGGAACAGGAAATCAAGGTAGTTTTTTAAATTTTGGAGGCTATTTATATGTAGATAAAATGTTCAATCCTCTTTTAGGATTAGAATTAAAAGCAAACTACTCTCGAATTTCTGGAGGAGCACAATATCTCTCTAGTATTTACGAAGTACTATACGTACCACAAACAAGTATCAATAATAATTTGTTTTTTAAAGGTAGGGCATATGGCGCTGAACTAAATCTAATTTTTAGTTTTTCTAACTTATACCAAACTAATGCTGAAAAATGGAATATTTTAGGATATTTCGGTGTTGGATATCATCAATATAATTCTGCTTTATATGAGAAACTAGCAAATGGGACAGAAAATTTATTGGTAGATTTCGGAAAAAACAAAGCAAGAAATAGCGTAAACGAAGCAAGTTCTATCTATTTAACAGGTCAATTAGCAATAAGATATAGAATAAATAAAAGAGTAGACATTGAACTAAGGCCTTCTATATATTTTAACTACGAAGATCACCTTGATGCTACAATTTCTAACAAACAAGATTGGGAAGCTTTTTTTGTAACACATCTTGGTGTATCAATTAAACTTGGAAAAAACAAAATTTTTACTATCTGGGGAGATGATGATAATGCAAATGCTGAACAATTTAAAATTGTTGACACGGATGGTGATGGTGTAATGGACATGCTAGATGTAGAGCCTAACACCCCAAAAGGAGTTATGGTGTACGGTAATGGTAGCCCTGTAGATTCTGACAAAGACGGTATACCTGATTACAAAGATAATTGTCCATTAAAATACGGTCCGCTTTCTAACAAAGGTTGTCCTCTTGACAAAGACACAGATGGAGATGGTATTTTAGACAAAGATGATTTATGCCCAACTGTTGTAGGTCCTAAAGAGAATAATGGCTGCCCTATCCAAAAAGCAGTAGAAAACACAAGTGTAATTCAGCAAATAGGTTTATTAGCAACTACTATTTATTTTGAAACAAATAGTGATAAAATTAAGAAAGTCTCTTTCCAAAATTTGGATAAAATAATTGCACTGATGAAAAAAATTCCTGAAGTTGAGTTTGTTATTGAAGGACATACTGATAATAGAAATAGTGATAAATACAACCTCTATTTGTCAAAAAGAAGATCTGCAAGTGTTCGGAAATACTTCTTTAGTAAAGGGATTCCTAACTCTAGTTTAGAATCTATAGGATATGGAGAGTCTAGACCAAAGTTCTCTAACACCACACCAGGTGGAAGACAATTAAACAGAAGGGTAGAAATTCATCCAAAAGAGTAATACTTACAAATTTACTATTACAAAAAAAGAGAAACTATATTCATAGTTTCTCTTTTTTTGTAATAGTAAATTGTATTTTTATTTCTTTAATTCCAGTTTTTTAGCAAAGTAATCACAAAAATCTCTCATTGTTGCGCTCATTTTTTCATCGTTGGTTGCTCGTTCAAAAGTAGTAGACATTGACACTAGTGTTTGATGAAAAAACTGTTTCATTTCATCAACAGGCATCTCCTTAGTCCATAAATCCATACGAAGTGTATCTTTCTTATTTCCATCCCAAACAGAAAGCATAATTGCCTTCGACTCTTCGTTCTTTATGCCACCATCTTCAGCAGTCCAAAAAATTTCTTCTGGTACCTTGTTCTCATCTAAGCCAACTATAAATTCAATTTTAGAAGTATGTTTTATTGCCATTATCGTTTTGGTTTGTATTTTGATTTCTTTAATAAATCGTCCGTGTTTTCTTTTATTAATTGCTGCAAAGATACATTATTATGCTCCATATAAGAGCGCACAATTTCCCATCCGATCCATACACCTACTCTACCTGGAGACAAGTTATCGTGTGCTAAATAAAACTTAGAAAACGGAGCATTCTCTATAAAACGTTTTGTTAACTTGCCTGATGTAGCGTACAATAACTCATTCTCTATAAAATACCGCCAAACTTGTTCTTCATTTGCTTCTATCCAGCTTTGTTTATCTTCTGTATATCCTATTTTTTCTTTATCGGAAACCAATGGCAAATACATGTCTAACAAATACATTTTTTTTCCTTCATATATCATTCTATCGATAAATCTTCGGTTTGTATTTGGCGGAAACTGCTGTTTTATAAATGCTTCAGCCACATCTACAACTAAATGATTTTTATGATTATTTTCTCTGATATAATCTGGATAATCAGCATAAAAAGGGTGTTTTTTTCCTAAATAGGCATCCAAAGAAATCAGTAGTAAACTATCAGTATAAATAACACGATTTTTATAATCAATATTAGACAGCAAAGTAATTACATTCGGTGCTTTAAACTTCGGATTATAATATTTTATATGTTTAAAGAGTGCTGTTAATTGTTTTTTCTCTTCAGATAAATTTGGAAATATCTTTTGGGTTTCAGTAAATAATTCTTGTTCATCTTTGTCATTAATTTTAGACAACCAAATACTATCAGAAGTTATTGATGGAAACAACAAAGGGTACTTTTTTTTTACAACTGCTAATGTTGCTTTCGTTGTTTTATAAAAATCTACATCAAATCTACTAATTTCAAAATCCCCATTTAAATGCGAAACATCAACAGTGTTTTTATTTTTATCATTACAAGAAATTAATAAGGAAATCAGCAATAAAAATTGTAAAAAAAATCGCATGAGCTTTTGTATATTAGCATTCATATTTTAAACGACAAAAGTACTAAAATAGTTTATCAATGGATGCAGAAAAAGTTACCAACCATATTGTAAATTGGCTAAAAAATTACGCAAACAATGCAAAAATAAAGGGATTTGTTGTAGGTATTTCTGGCGGAATTGATTCTGCAGTAACCTCAACTTTGTGTGCAAAAACTGGTTTACAAACCCTTTGTATAGAGTTACCCATTCACCAAGCAGAGAGTCAAGTTACACGCGCAGAAAACCACATAAAAGCATTGAAAAAACAATTTGACAATGTGAGTAGTAAAAAAGTGGACTTAACAACTACTTTCGAAGATTTTAAGACAGTTGTTCCTTCTATTCAATCTTCTGCAAAAGTAGCTTTAGCTTTGGCAAATACTAGAGCAAGATTACGCATGACAACTTTATATTATTTTGCAGGATTACATGGTTTTTTGGTTGCTGGAACCGGAAACAAAGTAGAAGATTTTGGCGTAGGCTTTTACACAAAATACGGAGATGGCGGTGTAGATCTAAGCCCGATTGCAGATTTAATGAAATCTGAAGTATATAAATTAGCTACCCATTTAAACGTTATCAATACCATACAAAAAGCACAACCAACCGATGGTTTGTTTGGAGATAGCAGAACTGATGCTGATCAAATTGGTGCTTCTTACGATGAATTAGAGTGGGCAATGAGTATGCAAGACCAAAATAAAAAAATTACTGATTTTTCTGGAAGAAAACAAGAAGTTTATAAAATTTACACACACCTAAATCGCATCAACCAACATAAGATGACACCAATACCAATTTGTGAAATTCCTAAAAATTTATAGTAAATTTGCAGTAATCATTAACATTTTTATTTTTCGATACGCTCTTTTCTTAGAACCTTTTGAAATTTCAAAAGGCAGTAATATCAATAGTCGAAAAATCTTAAAAATTTGGAAGATTTGTTTCATAGCATTTCTTTTTCTTACGACAAAGATATGTATAAAACTCTATTAAAAAATAGGGAAAAACACCCTTTTTTTTTTAAAATACACTTATTAAAACCAAAAATTACACTACTCTTTTTAAAATATCAAATAGCTTGATTTTTAGACCCGTATAATTCATAATCTCTTCTTTCTCAAACTGCGTAAAATTTTTATTTTCAGAAGATAAATCTTTAATTATTTTAGTAATTAAAACTCTTCTCAAGTTATAAACACCATCATTTACCAACTTTGTTAAAACATCTTTTGCTTTTGTTACATAAATATTATTACGCTCCCAATCACTTAATTGATATTTTTCTTCATCCATTAAAATAGTGGTAACCACCATTGCAATATCTTGATTTTTATGAGTTGTAAAATGATTAATTTCTATTTTTTCTGATTGATTTAACTGATGGATAATTTCATAATAAATGTCTCGAAAAATAGGATTTGCAAACTCCATTTCATCATCTTGCAAATTCAAATATATTTCTGAAGAAATAGTATTTCTATAAACTCTATTTTCTAAAAATTTCTCTCCATCATCATTTGTTTTTTCTATTTCCTCGACAAAATCTGCTTCTTCATTTCCAAACAATAATAAAATTCTAATAATCTCCTTTTCTAAAATATGTATGGAATCTATTTCTTTAAGCTGCGCTTCTTTACTTTTTACAACTTCAAAACTCTTTTTTTCTTTATAAGTATTTCTTGAATCTTCTTTTTCATTTTTAGATAACAATTGTGCCAATTCGCTAAACAAAACTCGTTCAGAAATATCCATAATTCTAGCACATTCTTGCACATATACCTCACGCTGAATAGCATTGGGTATTTTAGAAATACTCACTACAATATCTTTAATCAATCCTGCTTTTTTTACAGGATCATTTTTAGTTTCTTTCATTAATAAAGAAACTTTAAAGTTGATAAAATCTTGAGCATTCTCTTCTAAATACGCCTTTAAATCAGCATCAGAATTTGCTTTTGCAAAACTATCTGGGTCTTCTCCTTCAGGAAAAGAAACCACTTTCACATTCATTCCTTGTTCTAAAATCAAATCGATTCCTCGAAGTGATGCCCTAATTCCTGCAGCATCTCCATCAAAAAGTACCGTAATGTTTTTTGTCAATCGGTTTACCAACCGTATTTGGTCTGACGTTAATGCAGTTCCCGAAGAGGCAACCACATTCTCTATCCCAGATTGGTAAAAAGAAATCACATCGGTATATCCTTCTACCAAAAAACAATTATCTTGTTTGGCAATTTCCTTTTTTGCATGATAAATTCCGTAGAGAATTTTACTCTTATGGTAAATATCACTTTCTGGCGAATTAAGGTATTTTGCAGCCTTTTTATCATTGGTTAAAATACGACCTCCAAACCCTAAAATACGCCCAGACATACTATGAATTGGAAATAAAACACGTCCTTTAAATCGATCAAAACTTTTATTTCCTTTGTCAATAGTTAATCCTGTGGATGCCAAATATTTTAACTCATAGCCTTTTTTAAGCGCAGCATCTGTAAAATTACTCCACTCATCTTTGGCATAACCCAACTCAAATTTTGCAATAATTTCATCTGTAAAACCACGTTCTTTGAAATATGATAAACCAATTGCTTTTCCGCTTTGGCTATTCAATAGTAAATCATGAAAGTAATCTTTGGCAAATTTTGATACCAAAAACATACTTTCTCGTTCATTTACTTGTTGTTTTTGCTCATCAGATTGTTCCGTTTCTTCAATCTCGATATTGTATTTTTTTGCTAAATACCTGATGGCTTCTGGATACGAATAGTGTTCGTGCTCCATCAAAAAAGAAATAGCGTTTCCGCCTTTACCAGTACTAAAATCTTTCCAAATTTGTTTTACTGGAGAGACCATGAACGATGGTGTTCTTTCATCCGTAAACGGACTAAGTCCTTTAAAGTTACTTCCTGCTTTTTTTAACTGTACAAACTCACCGATTACCTCCTCTACTCGGGCAGTTTCAAAAACTTTGTCTATGGTTTGTTTGGTTATCATTTATAAAATTCAAAAAAAGAGAAACAAATATACTATTTTAGCTATCAATAGAAAACCTTATTTTTAGTAAAAATGACAATATGAAAAAAGTACTAGTAATTCTTTCAATCCTTTTTATTGGATGTAATCAACAGTTAAAAAAAGGCGCCTACACTATAAATGTAGAAATTACTGGCTTAAAGGACAGTTTAAAAGTTTTATTAGTAAACACTGAAACACATGCTCTTTTTGACTCTACTTATGTGAAAAATAACAAATTCTCTTTTAATCATACTAGTAAAACCCCATTTCCTGGAATGTTCTTTTTTGATGATAAAAAAACTGACTATCCAAATATTAATTTTTGGATAGAAGACCATAATATCAATATAAAAAGTGATTTAAAAAAATTAGAAAACGGTTTTATTTCCTTTAACAAAGGTGACATTAAGGGCTCTTTAAACAACTCTTTGAGCATTAAATATCATTCTTTAATAGATAGTATTTATAAAAAAAGAAGTGAATATCTGAAAAATACCAAAAATAAAAAAGAGATAGATTCTATAAAAACATATTATAAAAATCTACGCAGAAATTTTATTACTGGTCTTCTTTTTAAAAAACCATGCTCTTTTTCATTGAATGAGATAGAAATTTATAGAACAGTTATACCTAAAGACAGTTTATCTTTATTTTACAACTCCTTACCTAAGGGCTTGAAAAACACTAAAGCAGGAAAATATCTCTATTCTTATATTCACTTAAAACCTCTTAAAGAAGGTGAGTTATATAGAGATATTATTGCCAAAGATTTACAAGGAAATATCGTAAAATTATCTGGTTTTAAAGGTAAAACAATTCTCTTAGATTTTTGGGATAGGTACTGCCCACCGTGTAGAATACAAAATAAAGATAAACTCCCTTTAATTTTAAAAAAATATAAAAAGGAGAATTTTGTATTGATTAGCTATTCTCTAGATAAAGATTACAATAATTGGAAAATAGCTAGTAAAGAAGATACCATAAATTGGATAAATATTTCAGATTTAGGAGGATTCAACGGAGAAACTGCATTTAATTATGGTATTGTAGCAAGACCAACTTTCGTTTTAATCGACAAAAACGGGATTGTTGTTAAGAATAGCATCTCGCCTAGTTTAGAAGAAATAACTTTAGAAATTGATAAATTACTGAAAGAAAACTAAGATACCGCTCTCAATTTTTTAAGTACCGTTTTGTTTAATTTTGATACTGCATATTCTTTGGTTACCTTCAATTCTTTTTCATCAGAACTTGGTAATTCAAACATGGCATCAGTTAAAATAGCCTCACACAAAGAGCGTAAACCACGAGCACCTAATTTATATTCAATCGCTTTTGCTACAATGTATTTGTAAGCACCTTCTGTCATAGAAAACTCAACATCATCCATAGCAAATAACTTTGTATATTGTTTGATGATTGAGTTTTTTGGTTCTGTTAAAATAGCTCGTAATGTTTTAGCATCTAACGGATTCATGTAACTTAATACAGGTAAACGTCCAATAATTTCTGGTATCAATCCGAAAGATTTTAAATCTGACGGAATAATGTATTGCAACAAGTTTTCATCATCAATTTTATCCTCATCTAAAGAGGCACTAAAACCAACGGCTTGCATATTTAAACGCTTGCTGATAATTCTATCAATACCCGAAAATGCACCACCCGCAATAAATAAAATTTCGCTTGTGTTTACTTCTATAAATTTTTGATCTGGATGTTTTCTTCCTCCTTTTGGAGCAACATTTACAACCGTTCCTTCTAATAATTTTAACAAAGCCTGCTGTACACCTTCACCTGAAACATCTCTTGTTATTGATGGGTTATCTCCTTTACGAGCAATTTTATCAATTTCATCAATAAAAACAATCCCTCTTTCTGCTTTGGCAACATCATAATCTGCCACTTGCAGTAATCTTGTCAAGATACTTTCTACATCTTCACCAACATAACCTGCTTCTGTTAAAACAGTAGCATCTACAATAGAAAACGGAACATTTAGCATTTTTGCAATCGTTTTGGCAACCAATGTTTTTCCTGTTCCTGTTTCACCAACTAGAATAATGTTACTTTTTTCTATTTCTACATCATCATCGTCTTTGGTCTGTAACAGTCTTTTATAGTGATTGTACACGGCTACTGCCATTGATTTTTTAGTTTTGTCTTGCCCAATAATATATTCATCTAAAAACCTTTTAATTTCTAAGGGTTTTTTTAGGGTTAATTCTTTGGATAAATCGGTTGACTGTGCTTCAGAGACTTCTTCTTCTACAATTCCGTGTGCTTGTTCGATACATTTGTCGCAAATATGTGCATCTATCCCAGCGATTAACAAATCGGTTTCTGACTTTTTGCGTCCACAAAATGAACATTGTAAATTTTCTTCTTTTGACATTTTTTTGGCTTTGTGCTTTTTAGCTGTAGGTTTTATGCGATAAGGTTTTGACTACTTCCTCTTCGCTTTTTATTAAATTACGCTTCCTAACTTACTTTCTAACTAAAATTTCATCAATCATTCCGTAAGCTTTTGCTTCATCTGCTTTCATCCAAAAATCTCTATCAGAATCTTCTTGTACTTTATCAAAAGATTGTCCTGAATGTTTTGAAATGATTTCATACAACTCGTTTTTCAATTTCCCGATCTCTTTAACCGTAATTTCCATATCAGAAGCTTGTCCTTGTGCGCCTCCCATTGGTTGGTGAATCATAATTCTTGAGTGTGGCAATGCAGAACGTTTTCCTTTTGCACCTGCACACATAATTACGGCTCCCATAGATGCTGCCATACCTGTACAAATAGTCGCTACATCTGGCTTTATAAATTGCATGGTATCGTAAATCCCTAAACCTGCATACACACCTCCTCCTGGAGAATTGATATAAATTGAAATATCTTTATTAGCATCTACACTTTCTAAAAACAGCAATTGTGCTTGTATTACATTTGCCATTTGATCGTTTACATCGGTACCTAGAAAAATAATTCTATCCATCATTAAACGAGAAAAAACATCCATTTGTGTAATGTTCATTTGACGTTCTTCCATAATATATGGCGTTAAACTACTGGTTATTTTACCTAAATAAGTACTATTTATTCCGTGATGTTTTGTTGCGTATTTTTCGAACTCTTTTCCGTAATTCATTTCTGAGTATTTTTGCTGTTTAAGCGGTAAAGATAAGAAGTTTTTTAAGACTAGCATAAGATATAAAACGTGAAAGGTGGAGATTACTTTTTAACCTTATTTTTGTTCTAAATTGTAATTT
>CAZZNK010000089.1:0-9168 GCA_964655585.1 uncultured Flavobacteriaceae bacterium | reverse complement strand
AATATTTTTGCATAGGTTTCTTTGGCATTTTTTTTATCTGCTTGATTAAAGAAAAATGGTTCTGCACCTAGCCGAAACGCCATAATATAGAGGGTCATAAAAACCCCTAACTTGTAACAAGCCGCATAAATACCCATTTTATATTCTCCTAAGATATTACCTAAAAGTAATTTGTCTAAATTCTCGTTGGTTACAAAAGCCAAACTACCAACCATAATTGGCAAGCTGTATCGTAACATTTTTTTTAATAAATGAAAATCAAAAGAAATTTTAAATTTAAAAACCATCGGAAACAAGAGTAAGAAAGAAGAGAGACTTGCTACGGTTCCTGCCACAAAAATATGCATCACTTTTGGATACGAATTGTAATAATCGGTAATAAAATTTGGTAAAGAAATGTTGTTTTGTAGCGCATAGGGTACAAACCACAAAAGAAACACGTTTAAAAAGGCAAAAACAAGAATATTTACAACTTTATAGAATGTAAAACGGATGGGTTTGTTACAAACTCGTAAATAAGCATAAGGCACAACCACTAAAGTATCTAAAGTAATTGTCCAAACTAATAATTTAAAAAATAAAGGGTTTTTAAATCCGAAGAAAACAGCAATAGAATTATTAAAAAACAAGAGTACTCCAAGAAAAATTAGCGTTGTAATCAATAAACTTATGAAGACTGTTGAAACTACTTTTCCTTTCTCTTTTTCTTTAGAAAAAAAACGAAAAAAAGCGGTTTCCATTCCATAAGTTAATAACGCATTAAAATAAGCAGCGTACACATAGTAGTCTGTATTTACAGCATATTTATTGGCTTCTAAAGTAGAGGTGTGTAGTTTTACTAAAAAGATATTTATAGCACGAGGCAATACGGCAGCAATTCCGTAAATAATAGTGTCTTTAAAAAACCTTTTTAACGTGCTCAAAATTGTTGATTTTTGTCAGACAAATATAATAATTCGTGATAGGTTTAGGAGAAAGATGTTAGTTTTCTTACTTTTGATTATAATCAAACAAAATAATTATGAGTAAACATCCTAAAATAGCTGTTTTTGGTGGCGGAAGTTGGGCAACTGCTATTGTAAAAATGTTATCAGAAAATTTAGATACGGTTGGTTGGTATATGAGAAGCGCTTATGCAATTGAGTATATAAAACACAATAAACTGAACCCGAAATATTTAAGTTCGGCAGAATTGCATCCAGAGCAATTAGATTTATCAGATGATATTAATAAAATAGTTGAAAATTACGACATTCTTATTTTTGCAATTCCATCAGCATTTTTAAAGTCAGAATTAGATAAATTAACGATATCCTTAGAAAATAAAATCATTTTTTCTGCCATTAAAGGAATTGTTCCTGAAACTGGATTAATTGTTGGCGAGCATTTTCATAAAAACTACAATGTTCCCTTTAAAAACATTGGTGTTATTACAGGTCCGTGTCATGCAGAAGAGGTGGCAATGGAGCGTTTGTCTTATTTAACGATTGCGTGTCAAGATGCAGAAAAAGCAACTATGATTAGCAAATATATTGCTGGAAATTATATTAAAACCAAAATTTCTGATGATATTATAGGTACAGAATATGCGGCAATGTTAAAAAATATTTTTGCAGTTGCAGCAGGTATTGCTCACGGTTTGGGTTATGGAGACAATTTTCAATCGGTGCTAATGAGCAATGCTATTAGAGAGATGAAACGTTTTATTAAAAAGGTACATAAAATGAAGCGCAATATTAATAATTCGGCCTATTTAGGCGATTTATTAGTAACAGGATATTCAACTTTTAGTAGAAATAGAATGTTTGGAAATATGATTGGTAAAGGGTACACCGTAAAATCTGCTCAAATGGAAATGAGTATGGTGGCAGAGGGTTATTATGCTACAAAAAGTGCATATAAAATCAATCAAAAAAATGGTGCTGAAACACCGATTATTAATGCTGTTTATGCTGTTTTATACGAAAATAAAGAAGCTAAAAAAGTGTTTAATGATTTAACTAATAAGTTAGATTAATCAATCAAAAAACAACGGGTTCTTTTTCTCTGAGTTCTGTGTAAAATTTTGCCATTATTTTGTTTTTTTTAATTGTTCTAAAAAAACTTTTTTAAAGGTAAGCCCTATCGGTAGTTTATATTTATGTAATACTACTTGATTTCCTTCAACAAACGATATTTTACGCAAGTTAATAGCATAAGATTTATGAATTTGTAGAAAAATTACATCAGAAAGCAATGTTAAAAAAGAAGCAAAGGTACTGTAGGTTATTAAAACAGTATTTTCTAAATAAACTTTGACATAATCTCCATATGCTTCAATATAATAAATGCTTTTTAAGTTAATTTTATGTAATTTTTTATCTGCTTTTATTAAAATAGACTCCTCTTTTTGAGGATCATTTTTAGAAGCTAATTTATCTACTACTTTATGAACAGCTGCTAAAAAACGATCAAAAGAAAAAGGTTTTAATAAGTAATCTACGGCGTTTACTTCAAAACCATCAAGAGCGTATTGCGGATAAGCAGTTGTAAAAATAACTAAAGGTTTTTTAGTGAGCGATTTGTAAAAAGACAACCCAGAAATAGCAGGCATATTAATATCTAAAAAAAGTAAATCTATCTGAGTATTTTTTTGTAAAAAAGAGACCGCTTCTAATGCGTTTCCACAGGTCTTAACAACCTGTAAAAAATCTATTTTATCAATAAATGTTTTTACAACAGATTGTGAAGCGGGTTCATCATCAATAATTAAGCAATTAATCATTATCAATTATTTTTAAAGACACCCTAAATTTACTATTATTTTTTATGATATTAAATTGATGTTTCTTTGGATACATGAATGCTAAATTTTGTTGAATATTTTTTAACCCTATTCCAGAAGATTCTCTTTTTTCTAATTGTTTTTCTGATAAAAATTCATTTTCAATAAAAAAAGAAAATTCATTCTCTTTTTGAGAAAGTATTATTTTTATTGACGGTTTTTTCGCATCAATACCGTGCTTGTAACTATTTTCTAACAAAGGAAGTAGTAACATAGGGTATATGGAAAATTTTTTTTCACTTATATTTTGTTCAAAAGTTACGTTTATGCTGTGTTCATATCGATATTTTTGAAATTCAATATATTTTCTTAGTAAAGAAATTTCCTTTTCTAACGGTACTTTAGACGTATTGGTGTCGTAAATAACATAGCGTAAAATATCTGATAATTGTATAATAGCATCTGTAGTTTTTTGATTGTTTTTTAACGCTAAAGAATAGATAACGTTTAAAGAATTAAATAAAAAATGTGGATTTATTTGTGCTCTTAAGGATGCTAATTGTGTTTGAATTAAAGAGTTTTCTAAGTGTAATTTTTTATTTTCTTGTTTGTTAAAATAAAACCAATCTTCAGCTAATTTTAATAAAGTAGAAATTGCTAAAATCCCACTAAAAATAAGAATCAATTTTGTGTTAGAGTGATAAGAAATAAAATAATAATCAGGAAAAACAAGGTCTATAAATGAGTTGAAAAACCATTTATTAAATTGTGTAAAAACAAGAATATTGATACTAAAAAATCCTAAAAACAAAATATAACGTTCTTTTTTTAAAAAAAATGGAATCAAAAAATATAAGTTTAAGTTTACAGGAACAATTATGGTTGTTAAAAAACTTAAGGTATAAATAACATCTATTTTTGTAGGATTGTTATTCTCTGAAAATAAAAAAAGAAAACCTACAAAAGCACAGACCCAAAAAAGGATATTAAAAACAAAAGGATTGTGTTTTTGTAGAATTAAAAAAGGACTTTTAGAACTACTCATCTATTTTTGTTAAAGTAAATTTTGTAGATGTATCCCATTTTTCAGCATCATTAGAAGCCATATATTTTTTAATAAATTTTTGTAACTCTTCAGGTTTTGCTGTGAGTAGATACGTTTGCTTTAGTGTTCCTGTTTTTTCATGTTTTATTTTTATTTTCTTTTTTTCAAAAAGTGCTGTAATTTTATCTTCATCTAACCATTTAAAACGAATATTACCATTGGTAAATACATCATATTTAACTAAAGAATGGACAGGAACAAAATGTAAATCAAGTAATTCCCTGTTTTCAATATCATTTTCATACTCTAATGGAGAAAAATCTAAAAACAATTGTTTATTAATCTTAAACGGTACTGCTAAGAAAAACATTTTTGTGTTTTTTTTAGTTCTCTCAACTATGAATGCGTGTTTGTATTTATTATAGGCTTTTAGATTGTCTTTTTTAAGAGAGTCTAAAGGTTTTCCCTCTAAAATTTCTTTTCCAAGAGAAGAAAACTTCCAAATAGCGTTACTTTTATCTTTCCATTCTCCTAAAAAATGAGTATCAGAAATAATCGTTTTTTCCGTATAAAAAGGATGTAAAGACCTTACAATGCAAGAATTAAAAATAAGTACAATCAATACTAAAATTACATTTTTTGTTTTCATAATATTCAAATTTAATGATTATGAGTACAAAAGAAAGATAGAAGTGTGTAAAAAAGAAGTTTTTTCGTTGAACTTGTGTTTTTTCTCGTTGAACAAATTTTAGGTATTTTATTTTCTTAAAGATTTTAGTATGTAGGTAGCCATAAAATAAGCCATAATTAATAAACAAAACCCTCTACGAGTATAACATAGAGAGTTTTAAAAAGAACTTTTAGGGGCTTGTTTTTTACTTTTTACAAGTATTTATTCCAAAAGGTAAATATAGTGGGCAGAATTTCACAAAACTAGTTAATAGAAACACTCCTGCTAAAACCACAAGAACAATACCTACTGTTCCTGAAATAGTTCCTGTGTAGAATAATACACTAATAATTAAAGCAATAAGGATACGAATAATGCGATCTGTGCCGCCCATATTTTTTTTCATCTTGTTATAATTTATAAGTTATGATAGGGCAAAAATAGATAGAAAAAGAACCTTATAAAGTGACTATGGTCACGGTTTATAAAACTTCGATGGAATTACTGTGTTGTTTTATTGCGTTTTCGTGTTCTAGTTTTTTCAAAACCCTACTAACAACCTCTCTTGCAGTTCCCAGTTCATTAGCAATTTGTTTATGTGTAATTTTCAAAGGGTTTTTATGGGTTAATAGCACACGTTCTTCTAAAAATAACAACAATCGTTTACCCATTTTAAAAGCTTATCAACAGGTAAAAGAAGTATTTCTGTTGCTTCTTCTGTAATGGCAAAAACCTTACTAGGTTCGTTTTTTAAACTTACCGCAAAAGACATTACACAACTTTCAGAAGGTTTTATATAATATAGTAAAAGTTCTTTTTCGTTGTATTCTGTAAACACTTTTACCAACCCTTTTATTACCACAGGAATGACTTTTACATACTGCCCTTTTCGTAAAATTTCTGTGTTTTTTTCAAAAGAATGAATGCTAGAATTTTGAGCTATTTCGGTCAATAAATCTTTCTGAAAAAAAGGTAATAAATTAGATAATTCAGTCATTTTTAATTTAGATTTTTTGTTGATAAATAGCTATTTGTTATTCTTCCCAATTCATGGTTCTTTTTACGGCTTTTTGCCATTTTTTATATAGTTTTTCTCTTTTTTCTGATGAAAAGCGAGGAGTAAATTTTGTTTCTATTTTTTTATATGATAAAATAGATTTTTGAGTCCATAAACCAACAGTAATTCCTGCTAGATATGCAGCCCCTAAAACAGTTGCTTCAGTTATTTTAGGACGTTCTACAATTGTATTTAGCATATCTGCTTGAAACTGCATTAGTAAATTATTGGCACTTGCCCCACCATCTACTTTTAGAGAAGTTAGTTTGCTTTTTGCATCATTTTGCATTGCATTAATCAAATCTTTTGTTTGATATGCTAAAGATTGTAAGGTAGCTTTAATTAAATGATTTTTCCCAGTATCTTGTGTCAACCCGAAGATAGCACCCCGCGCATACATATCCCAATAAGGAGCTCCCAAACCAGCAAAAGCAGGAACCACAATAACAGGATTTTCATTCTCTACTAATTTAGCATATTCTTCGCTTTCTTTGGCAGATTGTATCAGCTGTAATCCATCTTGTAACCATTGTATTGCTGCACCAGCAATAAAAACACTTCCCTCAAGTGCATAGTAAATTTTATGATCAATTCCCCATGCAATTGTGGTAAGTAATCCGTTTTTAGAAAACTGAATTTCTTCTCCCGTATTCATTAATAAAAAACACCCAGTTCCGTAAGTGTTTTTAGCCTCTCCTTTTTCAAAACAAGCTTGTCCAAATAAGGCAGCTTGTTGATCTCCTGCTATTCCTGTAATCGGAATTTGTACCGAATCTATTTTAAAATTTCCGAAGAAAAAAGAAGACGGTTTTACTTCTGGTAATATCGATTTTGGAATATTTAATTCTTGTAGCAGTTTTTTATCCCAACAGAGGTTTTTAATATCAAAAAGCATGGTTCTAGATGCGTTACTATAATCAGTAGCATGTATTTTTCGGTCTGTTAAATTCCAAAGTAGCCAAGTATCAATAGTACCGAAGAGTATTTCTCCTTTTTCTGCGGATGCTTTAACTCCCTCAATATTTTCTAATATCCAATGTATTTTTGTACCAGAAAAATAAGAATCAATAACCAAACCAGTGGTTTTTTTTACATGGTCTTCGAGCCCTTTTTGTTTTAGGTTTTTACAAATATTAGCTGTTCTTTTATCTTGCCAAACAATGGCGTTGTAAACAGGTTTTCCGGTGTTTTTATTCCAAAGAACAGTAGTTTCTCTTTGATTTGTAATACCGATTCCAACAATTTCTGAGGCAGAAATATTGGCCTTAGTAATTGCTTTTTTCAAAGTTGATAATTGGCTTTCTAAAATTTCTGTAGGATTGTGTTCTACCCAACTAGGTTTCGGAAAAATTTGCTCAATTTCTTGTTGTACCATAGCAACAATTTCTCCTTGCTGATTTACAACAACCGAACGAGAACTTGTGGTTCCTTGATCTAAAGCGACGATGTATTTGTTTGCCATTTTTGTATTAGAATTGAAAGTAGCAATTTACAAAAAGTTTAGCGAAACTTAATTTGAAGAAATAGTATAGCTTTAAAAGAAAACAGGTGTTATTTACAAATAACTCCTTTTTTATTCAAGGTTTTAATCATCCGTAGTTTTCCTTCTTTAATGGTATTTTTTTCAAAGAGAAATGTTTTTTCAAACAAGGTATTTCCTTCAAAAAAACTAACTTGAAAACGATTGTTTAAGACAAATAATTCAGGTTGAATAAACTCTACTTTAGCAAAGGAATTAGCAGGTAAAACATCTATTTTTTTACGCAATAGCGAAGTAGTTTTTTTCTCACTAAAACCTTGAGAGACAATCACCATCATTTCTAAATCAACAGCTTTTTTATTGATGATATACACATTCCAATCATCCGTTTTGTAAAGATCATTGTATTCATATACAATTGCCATTTCTACATCGGTAACTTTTGGAATTTGAATATCTTTTTTCATTTTAATTTGTTTGTCATTACGAATGAATTTACGACTGAAGTAATCTGTTTAAAAGATAAAAATTGCTTTGTAAACTCGCAATGACAGTTTATAGTACCGATTTAAATTGCTCTAAAAAGCGTTTGTCGTTTTCATAAAACATTCTAATATCAGGTATTTGATACAACAACATGGCAATACGTTCAATTCCCATTCCGAAGGCATAACCACTATATTTTTCTGGATCTATATTCGCGTTTTTTAACACATTAGGGTCTACCATACCACAACCCATAATTTCTAACCAACCGGTTCCTTTGGTAATTCTATAATCGGTTTCTGTTTCCAACCCCCAATAAATATCTACTTCGGCACTTGGCTCAGTAAAAGGGAAATAAGACGGACGTAATCGTATTTTAGACTTTCCGAACATCTCTTTGGTAAAATAAAGTAAGGTTTGTTTTAAATCTGCAAAAGAAACATCAGTATCTATATATAAACCTTCTACTTGATGAAAAATACAATGTGCGCGGGCAGAAATATCTTCATTTCTAAACACACGTCCAGGAGAAATAGTTCTAATTGGCGGCTCATTGTTTTCCATATATCGTACTTGTACAGAACTGGTATGTGTTCTAAGTAGTATATCAGGATTTTTATCGATAAAAAAAGTATCCTGCATATCTCTTGCGGGATGATGTTCTGGTAAATTTAATGCAGTAAAATTATGCCAATCATCTTCAATTTCTGGACCTTCAGAAACGGTAAAACCAATGCGATTAAAAACTTCAATAATTTGATTTCTTACCAAAGATATTGGGTGCCGAGAACCTAGTTCAATAGGTTCAGACGGACGAGTTAAATCTCCATAAACACCTTTTTCTTCCGTAGTACTTTCTAAAACATCGTTTAAAGAAGTAACTTTATTGGTTGCGGCGGTTTTTAAGTTGTTTAAAGCTTGTCCAAAATCTTTACGCATCGAAGCATCAACGTTTTTAAATTCCGCAAATAAATCTTTTAATAAACCTTTACTTCCTAAATATTTAATTCTAAACGTCTCTATTTCTTCTTTAGAGGTTGTTTGAAACGCTTTTACTTCTCCAATAAGTTCTTTTACCTTGTCTAACATTGCATTTTTATAACAAAAAAATTGAACTGCAAATTTACGCTTTTTTATCAAAAGTAAAGAGAAGATATTGAGGATTACGAAATCGATTTAGCAAATAAAGAAAAAGTGTGAAAAATAGATTTTAAAAATTTGAAAATTAACTATCTTTGCAGTATAAAAACTGTAAATATCATAATATAATCGATTAAAGTTATGGAATCTAAAATAAATACTTTTATGGATTACGTTAAAGAGCGTAATCAAAATGAGCCAGAATTCTTACAAGCTGTACACGAAGTGGCAGAAACAGTAATTCCGTTTATTGAAAACAATCCGAAGTATCAAGGAAAAAAATTATTGGAGCGTATGGTAGAGCCAGAGCGCACAATAACATTTAGAATTCCTTGGATTGATGATAAAGGAGAAACACAGGTAAACAGAGGGTATAGAGTTGAATTTAATTCGGCAATTGGACCTTATAAAGGCGGTTTGCGTTTTCATCCATCAGTAAACTTGTCTATTTTAAAATTCTTAGGATTTGAACAAGTATTTAAAAACTCTTTAACAACACTTCCTATGGGTGGAGGTAAAGGAGGTT
>CAZZNK010000088.1:0-9240 GCA_964655585.1 uncultured Flavobacteriaceae bacterium | reverse complement strand
TTATCAATTTAAATATGTAGCATAGGTCTTAGAAAATTTGTCCGCCTTTTTGTTGAAAGTCCAAAATAAAAATGAAGAGCTAACGATTCTTAAAAAGTAGTAAAAAATTAAAATTTTTATATTTTTTTGAAAAATAATAATATATGTGTAGAGTAAATGTATTGTTAATCAAGCTTTTTTTATTTAATTTGTAACTAAACTATTTTATAAAAAATATAAAATAAAGGAACTTAATAGAGAAGTAAAATATACTTATTGAAAGAATTTAAGGAAATAGAACTTATTTTATGGGAAAAACTAAAAGCAGGTAATGTAGATAGTTTAGGAAAAATATATGATAATTATATAGATATTTTATTTTCTTATGGAATACAGTTTTCTAATAATAAAGAGCATGTTATGGATTGTATTCATGATTTGTTTTTAGACTTATATAAGTATAGAAAAAACTTAACATCTACAGATAATGTTAAGTATTATTTACTAAGTTCATTAAAGAGAAAAATTTATAAAAATAATGCAGCTCATTTATTAAAAACACCTTTAAATAATAGGTTTCAACAAAAAAATTATACAGAATCTAATGAAACAGTTTTAATCTCTGAAGAGATAGAACAAGAAAAGAAATACAAATTAGCTAAGGCAATACATTTTTTAACAAAAAAACAAAAAAAAGCCATACTCCTAAGGTTTAATGAAGAAAAAACCTATCAAGAAATCTCAGAAATAATGAATGTTAGTATTCAAACTTCTAGAACTATAGTTTATAGAGGTATTAAAGTACTAAGAAAACAGCTGCTATTTTCTCTCATATTTTTAAAAATCACCTTTTTTTAAAAAAACTAACAAAAAACTGTCTATAAAAAATAATTATTTACTTTTTACATAAAATACAGCGACGTATTTTATGTAAAAGTACTTTTTTATACAAAATAATAAAGAACTTAATAGATTAATAAAAATAATGGAACAAAAGCAAGCACCTAAGATTACAGAATTACTGATTTCTGATAAAGAGAAAACAAAATTAAGAGGCAAAATTTTATCTTCTGTTTATTTATACAAAAGAAAAAAACAAGTACAATACTTTGCTGTTGCAGCTTCTGTTGCAATGTTGTTTTCTGTTGTGATTTTTAAATCAAATCAAGAAAAACCTATAGACCAGTTTATTAAAATGGCAGAAGAGAAAAATGCCAAAACAATAAAAAATATAGAACTAATACTTGCTGATAAAGAAAAGATAGATATTAAAGAAAAAAATTCTATTATTTCGTACTCTAAAACAGGAAAAAAACTAATAGTTGATGCCACTACTTTTTTACAAAAAAAAGAACCTAAGACCTCTAAAAATAACAAAACAGCATACAATACACTTATTGTGCCTTATGGTAAAAGATCTAAATTAACCTTATCAGACGGTAGTGTTGTTTGGTTAAACTCTGGCTCTAAATTAGTTTTTCCTGTTAGGTTTAATCATCAAATGTCTAAAAGAGAAGTGTATTTAGAAGGAGAAGCTGTTTTTGAAATAACACACAATAAGAAACAACCTTTTAGAGTGTTGTGTAAGGATCAAAAAATAACAGTTCTAGGTACCGTTTTTAACGTAAGTAATTATAAAGATGATGATGTTATAAAAACTACTTTAAAAAGTGGAAGTGTAGAAATTAGTTATAAGAAAAACGTTTTTACACAAAAAACAATAAAAATCACGCCAAATATAATGGCAATTTATAATAAAAACGGCAACACCATTCAAACCAAAAAAGTAGATATAATCCCTCAGTTTTCTTGGAGAGATGGAATTTTAATATTTAAAAATGATAATTTAAATTTTATTATGAAAAAATTATCGAGGTATTATAATGTAGCTATAGAAATTAATGATACAGATTTAGCAAACCAAACATTTTCGGGGTACTTAGATTTAAAAGACTCATTAGAAAAAGTAATTCAAATTATAAAAGTAACATCAAACTTTTCATACACTCAAAAAGACAAAAAAATAACAATCATCAAAACACAAAAATATGAGTAAATAACAAAAAAAGCCAAAAGATGTTGGTCCATCTTTTGGCAAGAAAATTAACACACGTTGAAGTATTATTAATTAACTAATCAAAAACAAAATTATGAATAAAATTGTTAATCTTAACCTCTTTAAAGGATTAAAACCTTTAAAGTTCTATTTATTAACTATTATGAAGATTTTTTTACTATTCATTACTATTGGTCTTGGCTCTGCATATGCAAATTCGTCTTATGGACAAACCAAGATTGATATTAATGTGAAAAATGTAACTTTAGAAAACTTTTTTTATGAAATTCAACATAAAAGTAAATTTATTTTCTTTTATAAAGATAATACGTTTAAAAAAAACCAAAAAGTAACATTACAATTTAAAAACACCTCATTAAATGTAATATTAGACAAAGCGTTCTTAAATACAAACTTAATCTATGTTATAAATGATAGGCAAGTTGTAATTAAACAAAAAAAAGTATATAACGCTATAAACACAATAAAATTAGTGCAACAAAAAACACTAGTTTATGGTAAAATAACAGATATAAAAGGAGTTCCTTTACCTGGAGCAACCATTTTAGAAAAAGGTACAAGAAGAGGTGTGACTAGTGATTTAGAAGGAAATTACTCTATAAAAGTATCTAACAAAGAGGCTATTTTAAAGGTAACCTATCTTGGTTATAAATCACAAGAAATTAAAGTAGGAGATAAAGAAATGCATAATTTTATGTTAGAAGAATCTTTAGATAAATTAGATGAAATTGTAGTATCTACAGGATATCAAGATTTACCTAAAGATAGACCTACGGGTTCTTTTTCTAAAATATCTTCTGCACAGTTAAATACGGTTACTACAAATATTGTTGATAAAATGGAAGGATTAGTACCAGGACTTACCATTTTTAATACAAGTAGAGGAGCGATTGGTGAGAATGAAGATGAAAACGATTTTTTTATTAGAGGAATTTCTACCTTTAGTAGTGTAACACCACTTATTGTAGTAGATGGATTTCCTTTAGAAGAAGGAACAAGTATTAATTCTATAAATCCAAATGATATAGAAGCAATAACTGTGTTAAAAGATGCAGCAGCATCCTCTATTTACGGTCTTAGATCTGCCAACGGAGTAATAGTAATTACCTTAAAAAAGGGAAGAGGAAATAAAATGACAGTTGGTTACAGATCTAATTATACAGTTGGTACCACACCAGATTTAAACTATATAAAAAGATTAAGTGCCAAAGACCAAGTAGCATTTGAAGAAGAATGGTTTAGCAAATTAGCCCCTGCATTGCAGGTTAGAGATCCGTTTTTTCCAGAAAAGCACGGGTACTCTAAAGTATATGATATTTTATACAGTAGAGAAGAAGGTTTAATAACCCCAGCAGAAGCAAGAACAAGGTTAGATAAATTAGCATCTTATAGTAATACAAAAGATTTAGAAAAAGCTTTTTTAAATAACATTTCAGAATTAGAACACGATTTTAGTTTTTCTGGAACCGCAAATTCTAATAAATTAAACTACTATGCATCATTTAATTACACAAATAAAGATGGTATTTATAAAAAAGATAATCAGAAAATAAATAAATTTAATTTAAGATTAAGTTATAAGTTATTAGACGATAGATTAAAAATAGATGTAAATACAAGTATTGTTAAGTCTACAAATTCAATATCTCCTTTGCGTCGTCAATTTAGACACAAATACAATGGCGAGTCTACTCTAATACCAACACATTTAAAAATTGATACCTATGAAAATATTAGAGATCAAGACGGAAACCCAAGATCGGTAATGTTTCAATGGTCACCAGAATTTTTAGAAACACTTGCTGCATCAGGAAAAGATGAGTCTTGGTCGCCATTAAATGATTTAACAGATTTAGACATCAATGATAGAAAATTAAATACAAGAATAAGTGTAAATCTTCAGTACAGAATCTCGGATGCTTTATATATAGAGTTAGGTGGCTATTCTACAAACTCGTATGCATCAGAAGAATATTTTAAATCGGCAAATTCTTATTATAATAGAAATATGCACAATTATTATACAGAATATGCTTTTAATTGGAACACCTTTCAATATGAAGTAGGTGAAAAGCTTTTGCCAGAAGGAGATATCTTAACCCAAACCAATAGCGATAGAGATACCAAGTTTTATAGAGTACAAATGGTGTTTAATAAATATTTAACAGAAAATAAAAATCATCATTTAAACTTTTTAATAGGAGCAGAAAGAAAAGAATATACACGTAATTCTTTAATTTCTAATTTATTTGGATATGATAAGCAAAGTTTAATTTTTGGTGCTGTAAATTACTCAGACTTAATTAAACTAAAAGAAAATTTACACGAATCTATTGAGGGGAATCTCTATGAAAATGATTTAGATGTATTAGGAGGAAAAGTAAAACAAGAAGATAGATTTGTGTCTTTTTACTCTAACTTTAACTATATGTTTAATGAACGTTATATTTTTAGTGGTAGTATGAGGTTAGATCAATCTAACCATTTTGGTACAGACCCTAAATACAGATACATCCCCATTTGGTCTACAGGATTTAGATGGAAAATAGACAAAGAAGACTTTTTAAAAGATAATGAATGGTTAGATAGATTATCACTAAGAACCACTTATGGTTATAGTGGCAATACCCCAAGTTATAAAAATGCATCTTCTAAAAATATTTTACAAAGATATTATAGTAATGAGTACAATACGTTTTTTAACACACCAATTGTTCCAAAAAACGGTGGTTTAAGACAAGAAAAAACAGGTATTTTAAATATTGGAGTAGATTTTGGAATTCTAAATGAAAAATTTAGTGGATCTATAGATGTTTATAGAAAAAGTACCATAGATGTTTTATCAAATAAAATTATAGACCCCACCAAATCTGGGTTTTATAACGCATACCTAAATGATGCAAACATTATAAATAGGGGGATAGATGTTAATTTTGATGCAAAAATAATTGATACCAAAACCTTTAAATGGCTAAGTACAGTAAATTACAGTTACAATAATAACACTGTAAAAAAAGTATACTCAAAAGATATTGGGGCAACAGATGTATTAGGAAGAACATTTAACGCACAAGGATACCCTGTAAGAAGTTTATTCGGATTAAGATGGAAAGGCTTAAATGACAGCGGACAATCTGTAGTATTAGACAATGAAGGAAATGAATATACCAACGTGCACGGCATAAGTAAAATACCATCTATGAAATTTTACAAGCATATGGGAAGTGTAATACCCACACAAACTATGGGGCTTACCAATGTTTTTTGGTATAACAATTTCGAACTATCGGTATTTTTTATATATAGTGGAGGTAACGTAATGCTATCTGATAAATTATCATACAGATTATCTGGCTCTAACAGAGAATTTCCAACAACATTAAATTATTGGAGAAACCCAGGAGATGAAAATACCACAGACATTCCAAATTTTGCAGGAGGTGTAGCAAACTCAGATAATACCTATCTAAGAACCTATGCAGATATTAATTATGAAAATGCTTCTTTCTTAAAATTAAGAAGGGTAATGATTAGTTATGACCTAGCAAGAGCAATGGGTAAACACTCTCCATTTACATATTGTAAATTAAGGCTACAAGGACAAAATCTTTGGTCTTGGTTTGCAAATGACAAAGGAATAGATCCAGAAGCATACATAAAACAGTTAGGAAAAAGAACTATTTCTATTCCCGCAAGTTTCTCTTTAAGTGTTGATATTAAATTTTAAATCTCGAATTATGAAAATTCTAAAAAAATATATTCTTATAATTGCCATTATTCCTATTCTTTTTTCTTGTGATGACTATCTAGATGTCATTCCAGCAGGAGCAATTATACCCAAAACTGTAGATGACTATGAAGACATCTTAAACTCTCCCGTAGTATATGATAAAATATGGCCCCCATGTGATTTTCCTGTTGGCTCAGATGAATTAAGAGCCATAGGGACTATTAGAAAACTAGATCAACGTAATTTATACACTTGGCAAAGTCCAACTTATGGCCCTAGCGAAGAACCCCTAATTTGGTCTAGTTTTTATAAAGCTATTTATAGCCATAATGTTATCTTAAATAGTATAAATGATGTAACAGGCGACCCCTTAAAAATTAAGGAAATAGAAGGAGAAGCTCTCTTAGGAAGAGGATTTGAACATTTAATGCTCTTAAATCTTTTTTCTAAACCCTACAATGCATCTACTGCAAATTCAGACCCAGGTATACCCTATGTAACTGTTGCAGATATTAATGAAGATACACCATCAAGATTAACCATAGAAAAAACCTATGAGTTAATTATTAAAGATCTTAAGAAAGCAATTGCCCTCTTGCCAGAAACACAAGAAGTAAACTATAGAGGTACAAAATCTGCCGCATATGGTGTGCTTGCAAGATTGTATTTGTACAAAGGAGACTATAATTTAGCCTTAGAAAATGCAAATAAAGCAATGGCAGGAAATGAATTTAGATTTTTAAATTACGTAGCTTATTATACAGCACCGTCAGAAAGAAGGTCTGCAGAAGATCAGGCTTTTAAAGATGAAAGCATCTACTTTAAATCGTTAAATAATAGGTTAGATGATTTTAAATTAACACATCAATTTATAGATTCATTTGAAGATTTCCCTGGAGGACCAGGTTTCTCTTTTGGGAGTCCAGATGGCCCTTGGATGGGATTTAAAGACCTAAGATTAGCAATTATTGGTGGCTTTGGATTTCTGTTTGATGGCTATGATGCAGATATAAGATTACGCTCAAGAATTTACTACGGTGTCACTTATCCAGAAATGTTACTTACAAAAGCAGAAGCTTTGGTAAGAGATAATCATTTGGCAGAAGCATTAAATGCACTAAATCTTCTTAGAAGAAATAGAATTAGAAACTATGTAGATGCAACCTCTGCAAACCAAGATGAAATACTAACTTGGGTCTTAGATGAAAGAAGAAAAGAAACCTTTCAAAACGGATTACGATGGTTTGATATGAGAAGACTAGCAGTAGAAGGAAGATTAGGAACAATTACCAGAGAAACCAATATACCTGGGGTAGGGCTTACCACTTTTACATTGGTGCCTAATGGGAATAATTATACCTATCAAATACCAGCTGTTGTTATTCAGAAAAATCCAGAAATGGAACAAAACGTACAATAATATTTATAGAGGTTATCTGGAGTTTATTTCTTTTTATGCTATTTTCTAAAAAAAATAGTCTTGTAAAAACTTTGTTTCATATTTGTTAAAAAATAACAACAGATAGCTTCTTCTTTTTACCATACACATACATTATGAGAAAAATAATTATTTTTTTGCTACTTGCAAGTACAATAAATGCTTGTAAAACAGCTGTTAAAAAAGAAAATACCATTCTTTTAGTAGAAATAAACAACACGGATGCTAAAACAATTAAGCTACAAAATTTTAGCAGAAATTTTCAGAAAGAAATTCCACTTTCTAAAAATAATACTTTTGTAGATACCATAAAAAAAACATTTAATTACTATTTTTTTAAAATAGCAAATAGAGAGATAAGTTGTTATTTACCAAAAGGGAGTAATGTAAAAATTACAGGAAATGCTAAAGATATTGCCAATACAATAAAATTTGAAGGAGAAAATGCTACTATTAATACCTATTTGTTTACTAAAGATAGCTCTAAAAAAATACTAGCAAATAAAGAAGAAGAACTATTTGCTTTACCAGAAAAAGAGTTTCTTATACAACTAAAAAAGAATAAAAGTATTTTAGAAGAAAAAGCAAATCAAGCAAAATTACCAACATCATTTTTAACACAAGAGCTTAGAAATATACACTTTGGTTATTTGTTAGACATTACACGCTATCAAGAATATCATCAATATTATACAAAAAATATATTGTTTAAAGTGTCAGATTCATATCCACTTACTAAAGAAGTTGCTTCTTTTAATTTTGATAATGTAAAAGACTATCATTCTTCAAGAGCGTATAAATATGTTCGTCATCGGTTTTTTACCAGATTAGCCAATAAAAAACAAAAAGAAACAAAAGAAGATTTTGGTGTGGCACTTATTGATGTAGTAGATGCACATATGAAAAATACGAAGATGAAAGATGAGTATCTATTTCAAAATTTACAAGGGCTCTTAGGTGGGCACGTAGATAATTTGAAAGGAATATATCATAAATTTATGAGCGTATCTACCAATGATGCTCATAAAAAAATAATCACAAATATTTACAATAATTTAAAAGCATTAGACAAAGGAAATCCTTCCCCTAAATTTGTAAATTATTTAAACTATGCAGGCGGTACAACTTCTTTAGATGATTTTAAAGGAAAATATGTGTATATAGATATTTGGGCAACTTGGTGTGGTCCTTGTAAAAGAGAAATACCATATTTACAAAAATTAGAAAAAAAATACCATAGTAAAAACATACAATTTATAAGCATATCTATTGATAGAGAAAAGGCAAAAACCCAATGGCGAAAAATGATTCAAGAAAAAAAGATGACAGGTGTTCAGCTTTTTGCAGACAATGCTTTTAAATCTAGTTTCATAAAAAAATATGCCATAAATTCAATACCTCGTTTTATTCTTTTAGATCCAAAAGGGAATATTGTAGATGCCAATGTTGCAAGACCCTCTAATCCTAAATTGATACGTATTTTTAATTCTCTAGGAATAAAATAAATCGAATAAATAAGTAGGAAATACAGTAAAAAAGAATTGTATTTTTGCAGTTCTATGCAAAGAACAAAATGTACTTTTATTGTTGATGATATTGCCCGTTTTAAGCAAAACTTATTAACCTGAGTTCGACCTAAGAAATAGGCGTTTTTAGCATAGAAAAAGCAGAACATTTCATATAGTAAAGTACCGAAATTCAATATATTAAAACGTGTTCTGCTTATGATTTCTATTGATGATTTTTGTTTTGTTTTGAACCTGCTTTAAGAAAAAAGCAAGTTTCTACTGGAGTTGCTATTTTTACAGCGTCAACAACTGCTTTAGAGTTTCCTATAAAAATTTCCTCATTTATTATAATTACAGGTCTACTTAAAAATGTGTAGTGATGTAAAATATAGTGTTTGTAATCGCGCTCAGTTAATGTTTGATTTTTCAAATCCATTTCTTTATAAAGTTTAGAACGGATCAAGACCAATTGTTGTGTTTAAGCAAATATTCTAGTTAGTCTAAAGAG
>CAZZNK010000087.1:0-9293 GCA_964655585.1 uncultured Flavobacteriaceae bacterium | reverse complement strand
TATTTCCAATTAACAGGAACGATACTATTGCGATTAAAACTGATTTTCTCATTTTCTGTTTTGTTTTAAATTATTATTACTATTTTACTATAATTTTTGTTCAAAAAAAAGCACATACTTTAGTAAAAATCTTATTAAAGATATTTACTAAAGTATGTGCTTAATGCTACAATTTTTATAATAATATTCCCTCTTTCTTCTTTAGTGTTAGAATATTATAAATTTTAAATAACTTTACCTACGTATTAAATATGTAGGTGTTTTTTATGTTTTGTTACAGTTTTATTTTATTTATAATTTTTTGTGTATCCATACTGCTTTTGTCAATACCTCCAAATATGTTACACTGTTGAAGTTTCATGCCACAAAATTCAACTATTTGTTTCTGAAACATCTTTTTTAATCTACTATTTGCTCCTGTAATCTTATAAATTAACGATGGAGCACCAGTTGTAGTATATATTTTTACGTTTTTATTTATTAAGAGTCCTTTTGGTCTAGAGTTTACATATTTAAAAGCAAAATCTTTAGAAAAATTCCAATCAATAAAATTTTTTAAAATAGCAGGCATGCTTCCCCACCAATAAGGAAAAATAAAAACTAATTCATCAGCCCATTCTATTTTTTCTTGGTAATATTTCATTTCTGATGTTTTCCCTACGTTATTAGCATTATCGAAATTGAAAAAAGGTTGCTGATTTTTTTCACGATATAAATCAAGGATTTTAATTTTATACCCTTTCTCTTTTGCTAAATTGATGTATTTATCAGCCATTGCAAATGAAAAACTTTCTTTTTTAGGATGCGCTATTATTATTAAACTATTCATTATTTAGGTTTGTTATTATTCTTGATAAGTACTTGTTAAATTCTTTAATTTCTTCTTCAGAAAAATTATCAGTTGCTTGCTCAATACTTTTTAATGCATAATCATTTGTTTCTTTAATCGTTATTAAGCCTTTTTTAGAAATTGATAATATTGTATACCTATTATCTAATTTTGAGTTCGTTTTAATTATTAATTCTGATTTTAATAAGTAGGATACTAAACTATTGATTGTTGCTTTTGTTTTTAAGGTAATTTCGGTTAATTCTTTTTGATTTTTTGAACCTTTTGATAGTATTTGAAGAATTATCCATTGTTCTGAAGTAATCCCTGTATTACTCAGAAATAAGTTTTTAGATAAAGTTTTTGTAAGTAATCTTGATGATTTTCCGATGAGCTCACCTGTTTCAAATAATTTCATAGGACAAATATAATTTATTAGTTTGAATTCGAACTAATAAATAAAGAAATTATTTTTAATTTAATAAATAATTTATATGGGTTTTTTAATGATACACAGCATAAAAATAAATAAGAATGTCAATTTTTTTTAAAGCGAACTACTGTTTTATGTAACGACAAAAACCATCTCAAGTGAGATGGTTTTTTTAATCAACTAATTCAAATAATTTACACAATGAAAACAGTTTACTACATTGTCTTCGATTTACTACTTACAAGTAATGTGCCAAAGTGTATTTTTATTAAAAAAAGAGTTCATAAAATGTGTATTTCACATTTTGTTAACATTATAGTACTAAAAATTAAAGAATGTGTAATAAAAAACATTTAGACTGTGTGTTTGTGAGCTTTGTAAGAAGACCGAACCAACGCACCACTTTCTACATACATAAAACCAAGTTCTAACCCGTATTCTTCATATTTTTTAAACTGTTCTGGAGTTACAAAATTAGCAACAGGTAAGTGTTTTTTACTCGGTTGTAGATATTGACCAATTGTAATAATATCTAATCCAACATCTCGTAAATCTCTCATGGTTTCTAAAACCTCTTCTTCTGTTTCGCCTAAACCTAGCATAATACCAGATTTTGTACGCATTCCTTTGTCTTTTAAATATTGTAAAACTTCTAAACTTCTATCATATTTTGCTTGAATCCGTACTTGTTTACTCAATCTTCTTACGGTTTCTAAGTTGTGAGAAACCACTTCTGGATGCACATTAATAATACGGTTTATATTTTTTAAATCTCCTTGAAAATCAGGAATCAGTGTTTCTAAAGTAGTATTTGGGTTTGCTCTACGAACAGCATTGACCGTTTCTGACCAAATGATAGAACCACCATCTTTTAAATCATCTCTATCAACAGATGTTAAAACAGCATGTTTAATTTTCATTAATTTAATAGAGCGAGCTACTTTTTCTGGCTCATCCCATTCTACTGTTTCTGGTCTTCCAGTTTTTACACCACAAAACCCACAAGATCGTGTGCAAATATTTCCTAAAATCATAAAAGTTGCGGTTCCTTCTCCCCAACATTCTCCCATATTTGGGCAACTTCCACTTGTACAAATTGTGTGTAAATTGTATTTATCAACTAAATTTCTTAACTCCGTATATTTCTTACCAATTGGTAATTTTACACGCAACCATTTTGGTTTTTTTTGTCTTTCTGGAAGTATTACTGATTTCTCTGACATGTTCTTAAATTGAACGGCAAAGTTACGATTTCTTAATTATTTCTGCCAATAATTTTTTAGCACGTAGCAATTTTACTTTCACGTTATTCATTGGTTCTTTTATTTGTTCAGAAATTTCTTTATAGCTTAATTCATGAAAAAAGCGAAGCATAATAACTTCCTGATACTTAGGTTTTAGTAGCTTTATATCTTGTAAAAGTTGTGCTAAGTTTTGTTCAGTAATAATTTTATCTTCTGGTGTTGGGCTATTATCGGCTACTAAGTAAATTCTATCTTCTTGTTTTTGTGTTGTTTTGATAGAAATAGAAGACTTTTTCTTCCGAAGAAAATCAATATATACATTCTTTGAAATTGAAATCAACCATGTTTTAAATGTATAGTTTTCATCGAATGTGTAAATTTTATCAAATGCTTTTGAAAAAGTTTGTATGGTAATATCTTCAGCATCGTTTTCATTTTGAGTTTTTTTTAGCTGATAGTTGTATACATACATCCAAAAAGTATCTAACAAAAAGCTAAAAGCCATTTGATTTCCTTCTTTGGCTTTTTTTATTTGTTGATGTAATTGTGGGTTTTTTATTTCCAATGCGTAGGTTTAGAGAAAATATTGGTTATAAATATAGTGAATTGAAATAGAACTAAGCATATTTCTAAAAATGGAATAAAGAGCGTGAGTTTTCTTTCATGTAGTTTTTTTGCTGAAAACCCAACAATAATGTATTGAACTGTAAAGTAAAAAATAACGATAGGTAAAATGATTTTCCAATTGAAAATAAACAATAAAATGGCTGCTAAAATGAGAAATACTAATTTTGTAGTATAAAACATCCCTAAAAAAAATTGATGTTTAAATTTATAATGAGCAGCTGTAGAAATATGTCTTCTTTTTTGGCGAAACCATTCTTTTAATGTTTCTGGCGCATTAGAAATAGTAAAACTTTTTGAAGATGTAGATATTGTTGTGTTTTCTTTTGTAGCAGCTTCTTGGATAAATAAATCATCATCTCCAGAGCGAATTTGTAGGTGTTTTATAAAGCCGTTTGTTTTAAAGAATTCACTTTTTGTATAGGCTAAATTTCTTCCAACACCCATATAAGGAGAGCCCAATTTGGCATAACTAAAGTATTGTATTGCAGTTAATAAAGTTTCGAATCTAACCAATAGATTGATAAAAGAATTTTTTACTGGTTTGTGTTTTCCGTAACCTAAAATAATGGTTTTTTCTTTAGAAAAATATTGCGCCATTTCGCTAATCCAATCTATAGAATTAGGTTTGCAATCGGCATCAGTAAATAGTAAATGTTCATTTTTTGCAGCTTTGATACCAAGTGTTAGTGCATATTTTTTATTTCCCCAAAAGGCTTCGTTATTTTTTACATCAACAATTTTTATATTGCTATTTTTCTTTTTAAAATCTTCCATAACTTCTAATGTATTATCAGAAGAAGCATCATTAATCAATACAATTTCAAAGTTTTGATACTTCTGATTGATTACTGATGGAAGGTTTCTTAGTAGATTTTTAGCTTCGTTTTTTGCACATATAATTACAGAAATCGATAAATTTTTAGGAGCTGTTTTGTTTTTGTCTTTCGAAAATACAAAAAAAGAAAAACTTATATAATATACAATTTGAATAACTGAAGCAACTACAAAGGTGTAGAAAAGTACAGTAATCATCATATAAAAAGGTGTTGTTATTTATGCTCTGGTGCTTCGCAAGTATCAAATTGATCTGCAGGTTTTCCGCAAAAACCACAAGATTCTCCTGTTGGGTTTAAAGCTGGATTTTGGCTTGCACAAGTGCCTGCAAATTTTCCGTCTTTTTTTGCCCAAATTTTAATAGCAATTCCTGCAAAACCTAACCCTAATAAACCGATTGTTAGTAAAACTAATTTCATTTTAATTGTGAATTAAATTAGGGTACAAAGATACAGATAAAATCAGAAATATTAAATTACATTTACCTCAATTTCTAAAGAAATAGCAAAGTTTTTAAAAACTGTTTCCTGAATTTTATGAGCAAGCTTCTGAATCTCTTTTCCAGTAGCATTTCCGTAATTTACCAATACTAATGCTTGGTTTTTATGTACACCAGCATCATCAAAACGTTTGCCTTTAAACCCGCATTGTTCTACCAGCCAACCTGCGGGAATTTTATATAAATTAGGAGTCTCTTTTGCTTTGTAGAACGGAATTTTCGGATGATTTTTTTGAAGAATTTTAAATTCTTTTTCAGAAATTACAGGGTTTTTAAAGAAACTGCCACTATTACCGATTTTATTTGGGTCTGGTAATTTTAATTTTCTGATAGAAATTATAGCATCAGAAATATTTTTTAGCGTCGGTTTTTTTATGTTTTTAGAAGCTAATTCAGTTTCAATAGCTCCGTATGAGGTATTGGTTTTATGATTGGTTTTTGTCAACTGAAAACTTACTGAAGTGATGATGTACTTTCCTTTAACATCATTTTTAAAAATAGAGTTTCGGTATCCAAACTGGCATTCATCAGCAGAAAAAGTAACGAGTTTACCTGTTTTGATTTCAAGTGCTGCCACTTTGGTAATAGTGTCTTTTACTTCAACACCATAGGCACCAATATTTTGGATAGGGCAGGTGCCAACGTTTCCAGGAATGAGTGATAAGTTTTCAATACCTCCATAGTTTTGAGAAACACACCACAACACAAATTCATGCCAAACTTCACCAGCATTTACAGTTAAAAAAACTTTGTTTTCTGTTTCTTTATCAATTGAAATTCCTTTGATATTCAGATGAACAACCAGTTTGTTAATATCTTTGGTAAGTAGCATATTACTACCGCCGCTAATTAAAAATAATGCTTTCTCTTTCTTGAGAAGTTGCTGTAAATTATAAAAAGAATCTATGGAAATAAACCGTTTTGCGGTTACATCAATACCAAAGGTATTGTAATTTTTTAATGATATGTTTTGTTGAATATTCAATTTAATGATGATATTGTTGTAAAGCAATTTTTAGTATTTCTACAGAACGAATTAAGTCTTTTTTATTCAATACATAGGCAATTCTAACTTGATTTTTACCTTCACCTTTGGTGGAGTAAAACCCACTTGCAGGAGCAACCATTATGGTTTCATTATTGTCATTAAAATCTTCTAAAATCCACTGAGCAAAATGATCAGCATCTTTAACAGGCAACTCTACCACACAATAAAAAGCACCTTTTGGGTTGGCAACTTTTACACCGTCAATTTTTTGCAATTCGGTAATCAATGTATTTCTGCGTTCTTCGTATTCTTCAATAACATCATCAAAATAAGATTGTGGTGTCTCTAAAGCGGCCTCACTAGCTATTAAAGCATAGGTTGGCGGACTTAAACGAGCCTGTGCAAATTTAATTGCCGTAGCAATTACATCTTTATTTTTAGAAACAATACAGCCAATTCTTGCGCCACACATACTGTAACGTTTTGATACAGAGTCAATCATAATAGCGTGTTGCTCTAGTCCTTTTAAAACCATTACGGAGTTATGTTTTGCTCCGTCATACACAAATTCACGGTACACTTCATCAGCAATTAAAAATAAATCGTGCTTTAAAACCAATGTTTTTAGCTTTTCAATTTCCTCTTTACTGTATAAATATCCCGTAGGGTTTCCTGGATTACAAATTAAAATTGCTTTTGTTTTATGGGTGATGAGTTTCTCGAAATCTTCAATTTTTGGAAGTGCAAAATTATTTTCAATCTTAGAAATTACAGGAACAACTTTTACGCCAGAAGCAGTTGAAAACCCGTTATAATTAGCATAAAATGGTTCTGGGATGATAATTTCATCACCAGCATCTGTAATACTACCGATGGTAAAAAGTAATGCTTCAGAACCACCAGTTGTAGCAATAATATCATCCGAAGAAACATTGATGTGGTTCTTTTTATAATAATTTGCTAACTTAATTCTGTATTCTTCAGAACCTTCAGAACGAGCGTATGCCAATACTTGTAAGGTGTTGTTTTTTACAGCGTCTAAAGCTACTTGAGGAGTTTTAATATCTGGTTGCCCAATATTTAGATGATATACTTTTGTGCCATTTTTTTTTGCATTTTCTGCAAACGGAACCAATTTTCTAATTGGCGATTGTGGCATTGCATTTCCTTTCTTTGAAATTGAAGGCATAGTAATAAATTTAAGTAGTTGTTTATAGTACAAATTTGCGAAATATATTTTATATGTTGGTATAAAATAGCGCTTCTTTTTTGTGTGATAAAGGTTAAATAATTCCTAAAAAATTGTAAGTTGAAATTTTAAATCGTAAATTGTATCATAACAAAATCATTATAATTGGCTTCTAGAAACAAAATACTTCTATTTATTTTTATCTGTATTACATTTAATATATTTTCTCAAAAGGATTTTCGTTTTTTTGGATCAAACAAACACAGTCAAAGGATTTCTTTTAAATTGATTAACAATCTGATTGTTATTCCATTAGAAGTAAACGGAAAGAAATTATCTTTTATCTTAGATACTGGTGTAAATAAAACAATACTATTTAATTTATCAAAAGAGGATAGTTTGTATCTCAAAAACATTAAAAAAGTTAGCTTACAAGGTCTTGGAGATGGTGTGTCTATTGATGCTATTTTATCAAAAAAACAACCAATTGCAGATAAAAAATATGATAAGTAGCAATGAAGAAATTTATGTTCTTTTGAGTGATCAATTTGATTTATCGAGTAAAATGGGTATTACCATTCATGGAATTATTGGCTACAATCTATTAAAAAATGTCATTGCAAAAATCAATTATAAATCAAAAAAAATTATTTTTTATAATCCAAAACTTTATAAGTATAGAAAATGTAGAAAATGCGAAGTTTTTCCTTTGTATTTTCGTCATAAAAAACCATATATAAATGTTAAAGTTCAATTAGATACTGTCGGTACAAAAAAAACAGCTGTTACGATGTTAATTGATTCTGGTGGGAGTGATGCAATTTGGTTGTTTGAAGGTACGAAAGAAGAAATTAAAACTCCGAAACGTTTTTTTAAGGATATTTTAGGAGAGGGTTTGAGTGGTACCGTTTTTGGAAACAGAAGTAGAATCCCAGAATTATCTATTGGAAAATTTAAAATTAAGAAACCAACAGTTTCTTTTTTAGATTCTATTTCAACCTAAAATACAAGGAAATTTAAACAAAGAAATGGAAGTATTGGTGGTAATATTTTAAAACGATTTAAAGTTTGGATTGATTACCCAAACAAAAAAATTATATTTAAGAAAAACGGATGTTTTAAAGGTGGTTTTAATTATAATATGAGTGGTATAAACCTTGTGTATAATGGAAAAGTATTAGTTAAAGAGCGTTATAAAAAAATAGTAGAAGATTCTTATGGAAGTAATTTATCAGGAAAAGGAGTAAATATTTCTTTTATAACAAATTACAAGTATAGTTTTAAATCTTCGTATAAAATTTATAATGTTATACCGGGCTCTTCAGCAGAAAAAATAGGTTTGTTAAAAGAAGATATTATTGTAAAAATTAATGGAAAATCTGCTCATAATTTTACGATGAGCAAAATAACATCTTTGTTTCAAGAACGAGATAAAAAGAAAATACGACTTGTAATAGAAAGGAAAGGTGTAAGGATGAAATTTGAATTTCGTTTAGAAAAGAGAATCTAAAAATCGTTAGAAAGCATGCTTTTTTCTTTTTCTAGCAATAATTTAGTTGCTACATATCCTTTAATTTGTAATCTTTTTAGTTTTATTTTGGCATTAGAAAAAACAGTAATCGATTTATGAAAACCTCCTAATCTATTAGTAGCATAAGAAACTGTAATTTTTCCTTTTTCCCCAGGCATAATTGGTTTTTCAGGCTTTTTAGCAATGGTGCAACCACAAGAAGATTGTACCCTAGTAATAATTAGAGGTTGGTTGCCAATATTTGTAAATTCAAATGTTCTTTTTCCGTTAGCATTTTGATTAATTTTACCGTAGTCTATCACTTCTTTTTCAAACTTAAATTCTTGAGCAGAAACTGTAATTGATAGCAATAAAAAAGTACTTAAAGTAATAATAGTTTTCATCGTTTTATTTTTTTGTAATATATCCTTTTATTTTAATCGTTTTTCTACTGTTTTTAGCATTAGAAAAAATGGTAATTACTTTAGAAAACCCACCCGTTTTTGAAGTGTCATAAGAAACTGTAATTGTTCCTTTTTCTCCTGGCATAATAGGGTCTTCTGGTTTTTTTGGGACAGCACAATCACACGATGTTTTTATATCTGAAATAATAATTGGTGCATTCCCAATATTGGTAAATGTAAAAATCCGTTCGCCATTACTGTTTTTAGCGATTTTTCCGTAATTAATAATTTTTTTTTCAAATTGAAACTCCTGACTGAAAGCTGAAAAAGTAATTAGAAAAATAATAATAAATACTGTAATTGATTTCATAAGATGAATTTACTTCGTAAAATTAAACTTTATTTTTAAGATTAAAAAATCAAGCTCATATTTTTTGATGCGCATTGAGATTTGTACTTTTGCAGACTATATTTCAAAAATCATTCCAAAGTATGCAAAATCCTACTAAATATAACGCATCAGAAGTAGAAAGTAAATGGTACAATTACTGGCTGAAACACAACTATTTTCATAGTGAGGTTGATGACAGAGAGCCTTATACCATTGTTATTCCGCCACCAAACGTAACGGGAATTTTACATATGGGACATATGTTGAATAACACGATTCAAGATGTATTGATTCGTAGAGCACGTTTACAAGGGAAAAATGCGTGTTGGGTACCCGGTACCGATC